>JANLTL010000341.1:0-2019 GCA_031362905.1 Burkholderiales bacterium
GGCTCGTCCGCCGCCACCTGCGCGACGATCTCGAAGGTGGCGCTGCCCGAGTTGATGAAGCGCGGTTACCACGAGAACACCGCCTTGGGAGCACTCGCCACCTCCGGCACGCTCGGCATCCTGATTCCGCCGTCGATCACCATGGTGGTTTACGCGGTGGCAGCGGATGCCTCGATCATCCGCATCTTTTTGGCAGGCTTCATCCCTGGCCTGCTGTTGATGGTCTTGTTCTCCGGCTACATCGTGTGGTGGGCCTTGCGCCATCCGGAACTCACGCCGGCGGCGGAACCATCAATGTCGTTTGCCGAAAAAGTCAAACGCTCGGGCAGCCTGATTCCCTGTGGCTTGTTGATTGTCTTCATCGTCTGGGTGCTGGTCGCCGGCTGGGCCACCGCCACCGAGTGTGCGGCCTACGGTGTGCTTGGCTCACTCGTGATTGCCTGGCGCAGCGGCTCGCTCACCTGGGGCAAATTCTGGGAGAGCGCGCAGGGTGCCACGCGTGTCTCATGCATGATCATGTTCATCCTGGCGGGTGCCAAATTTCTCACCATGACGATGGGTTACACGGGCATCCCCAAAGCGCTGGCCGAGTGGGTCGGGGCGATGGGTTTGTCACCCTATGCCCTGATCGGCATGCTGTGTTTGATCTACCTGCTGCTGGGTACGGCGCTCGACGGCATCTCGATGATTGTGCTCACCTGCGCCGTGGTGATCCCGATGGTGCAAAAAGCCGGGTTTGACCTGATCTGGTTTGGCATCTTCATCGTGCTGCTGGTCGAAATCGCCGAGGTGACACCACCGGTCGGCTTCAATCTCTTCGTGCTGCAAAACATGACCGGGCGCGATTCCAACCACATTGCGCGGGCAGCCGTACCGTTCTTTATCTGCCTGGTCGCCGCGATAGGCATCATCACCGTGTTTCCGCAACTGGTGACCTGGCTGCCCGATACGGTGATGGGCATGTCAAAATAATCCCATGATGACCCCTCTATTCAGTTCCCCTCAGGCGCTGCGCAGTGCGATACGCGCGCGCGAGTTCACCTCTCAGACTTCCGGTCAGTGTCGCGGCTTCACGCAGGGCAATCTGGCGATCCTGCCGGCCAGCCATGCGGCTGATTTCAAGCGTTTTTGCGAGTTCAACCCCAAGCCCTGCCCGATCATCGGCATGAGTGCGCCGGGTGATCCGCACGTGCCGGCACTGGGCGCCGATCTCGACATTCGTACCGACATTCCCGAATATTGTGTGTGGGAGCATGGCGAGTACAAAGGCGATGTCGCTGACTTGAAGGCGCTGTGGCGTGGCGACTGGGTGGCGTTTGTGATCGGCTGCTCGTTCTCATTTGAAGAGGCGTTGATGGAAGAGGGCATCCATTTGCGCCATATCGAGCAGGGCCGCAATGTAGCGATGTGGCGCACCAATATCGAAACCGCCAAGGCTGGGCCGTTCGGCGGGCCGATGGTGGTGTCGATGCGGCCGATCAAGGCGTCCGAAGTCGATCGCGCGATCGAGATCACCGGGCGCTTCCCCAATGTGCACGGCGCGCCGGTGCATGTGGGTGACCCACGCAAGATCGGCATTGCCGACATCAACGTGCCCGACTTCGGGGACAGTGTCGAAATCAAACCGGACGAAGTGCCGGTGTTCTGGGCCTGTGGCGTGACGCCGCAGTCGGCGATCCGCGCCGCCAAGCCGCCTATTTCGATTACGCACAAACCGGGCTGCATGCTGGTCACCGACATTCGCAATGCCGAGCTGGCGGTGGCCGCATGAGCGCTGCTTCGGTGGTGACGGGTGAGGGGCGCTGGCAGTTTTGGGTGGATCGGGGCGGTACCTTTACTGACTTGGTGGCGCGTGCGCCCGATGGCACGCTCAAGACCCACAAGCTGCTCTCCGAGAACCCGGAGCAATACAAGGATGCGGCTCTGGCCGGGATTCGGCATTTTCTGGGACTGGCAAAGGGGGAGCGCATCCCCGGTGAGGTGATCGAAGCGGTGAAGATGGGCACCACGGTGGCTACC
>JANLTL010000369.1:0-1541 GCA_031362905.1 Burkholderiales bacterium
CCGGGCCGCTCGCCGCGCGGCCCGAGATCAAGCTGATCGACTACACCGGCACGTCCGAGTTCATCGGCTGGCTGCACGAGAACGCGCGCAACAAGCTGACCTATACCCAGGGCCCGTCGATCAATCCGGTGGTGATCGACAGCACCGCCAACTTTGCCGGCATGTTGCGCAACCTGATGCTGTCGGCGTCGATGTTTGCGGGGCGCATGTGTACCAGTCCGCGTGTGGTGTTCACCCCGCGTGAGGGCATCGCCACCGCTGCCGGCACCATGACCACGTCTGAGTTTGACGAGCAATTGAGGCAGGCGTTCGAGCGCATGCTCAACGACGTGCCGCGCTCGGTGGATTTCCTCGGGATGATGCGCCCGAATGAATACGATGCGCGCATTGAGGGGGCTGCGGCGCTAGGTGACGTGGTGGTCGAATCAAAAACCATCGAGCACCCGGCCTACCCCGGCGCGCAGGTGCGCACGCCGCTGTTTGTGCGCGTGCGCGCCGACCAGACCGACGTGTACATGCACGAGTGGTTTGGCCCCATCGTGTTTTTGGTTGAATGCGAAACCACCGCCGAGTCGTTGACGCGCGCGACCATGATTGCGCGTGATCGCGGCGCGATCACCGCGATGCTGTATTCGACCGATGCCGGCACTTGCGCTTCCGCCGAAGAAGCGTTTGGCGCGACCGGCACGACGCTTTGTATCAACTTCACCGGGCCGGCCTACATGAACCAGTCGGTTGCGTTCAGTGATTTTCATGTCTCGGGCCTGAATCCGTCTGGCAGTGGCACTCTGGTCGATAGTGCGTTTGTGGCGCAGCGCTTTCGCGTGATCGAAACCAAGCGCATGGGCTGAAGCGGCACGCAACCCTGCCGCGCGTCTTGCGCCGGCGCATCATTTCAGGAATCGCATGACCTGCGAATTCGAGAAGCGCCGGCCGGTGTTCAAGCACCGGTGACCTAAACTCGGGTGATGCGAATCCCCGACCGGTTACAACCCCTGCTTGAAGACGGCCTCATCAGCGATGTAGTACGCCAGTTGATGAGTGGCAAAGAGGCGATGGTGTTTGTCGTACGCCGTGGCGATGGCGAATCCACCTGTTGCGCCAAGGTCTACAAGGAAGCCAACAAGCGCGCCTTTCGCCAGGCGGTGGACTACACCGAAAACCGCAAAACCAAAAATTCACGCCAGGCGCGCGCCATGGCCAAAGGCACGCGCTTCGGCCGTCAGGCGCAGGAGGCGGCATGGCAAAGCGCCGAGGTGCAGGCGCTGTATCGCCTCGCTGCAGCAGGCGTGCGCGTACCCAAGCCGTACAACTTCCACGAAGGTGTGCTGCTGATGGAGCTGGTGACCGACGCCGACGGCAACGCCGCACCGAGATTGAATGACGTCGAGTTCACACCGGAACTGGCTATCAAATACCATCTCGCTCTCATTGGTGAAGTAGTGCGCATGCTGTGCGCGGGGCTGATTCACGGTGACCTGAGTGAATTCAATATTCTTATTAGCGGCGATGGCCCAGTCATCATCGATTTGCCACAGGCC
>JANLTL010000386.1:0-2264 GCA_031362905.1 Burkholderiales bacterium
CGTAGCAGCGCCGGATGGGCCGCGTCAACGAAATCGATGATCCGCACATCTGTCTTGGTGGCATGCTCACGGTGAAGGCGTCCGGCGTATTGCTGCAAGGTACCTTTCCACGAAACCGGCATCGCCAGAACCAATGTGTCGAGAGGAGGATGGTCGAAGCCCTCACCCACCAGCTTGCCGGTCGCGAGCAGTACGCGCGGAGCGTCCGGTGGCAGAGCCTCGAGTTGCCCAATAAGCGCCGCTCGCTGCTTTCGTGACATCCGGCCGTGCAGTACGAACGGCGGCGGAATCTTTCCGTCCAAAGCCGACAAGATGGCATCGAGATGGTCGGTGCGCTCGGTCAGCACCAGCACCTTGCGGCCCTCGCTGAAGGCGCGTTCGATTTCGCCCGCAATTGCGACTGTTCGGGCCTGATCGCTGGCGAGGTGCCGAAACACATCCTGAATTCCCGCATCAGTTGGCAAATCGATTCGCGTGTGCAGCAAAAATGGCACCACCTCCAGTTCGTGCGGAGCGCTGGCAGGTTTCGCCGCTGTGTGGCGGATCGGCCCGCACTGCATGAATATGATCGGCTGCTGGCCATCACGGCGGAACGGTGTGGCGGTCAGTCCGAGCACGTATTTTGCCTTGGTCCGCTTCAGGATGGCGTCGAAAGATACCGCGCCGACGTGGTGGCACTCATCCACGATGATGTGGCCGTAGTTCTCGACCAGCGGGTTCACCTCGCCCAGCCTTGATAGCGACTGCATCACTGCGATGTCGATCTTTCCGGTGGGCTTGGCTTTGCCACCGCCAATAGTGCCAATCACACTGCTGCCGACGCCAAGAAATGCCTGTAAACGCTCCTGCCACTGCTTGAGCAACTCCGTACGATGCACCAGTACCAAGGTGTTCACCGCACGTCTTCCGATCATCGCTGCGGCCGTTACAGTCTTGCCGAATGCGGTGGGCGCACAAAGCACGCCAGCGTCATGTCGCAGCATTGCGGTGACGGCCGATTCCTGGTCAAGACGCAATGTTCCGACGAAAGTGACTTCAAGCGGTTCGCCGCAATACCGCTCGTCGCGCAGATCGTAGCGAATACCGTTGTCTCTCAGCAATTCCTGCGCGGAGTCCTGGCAGCCACGCGGCAGCGCGATGTGTTGTGGATAGTTTTCTGCACTGCCGATCACACGTGGTTTGTCCCAGACCGACATTCGCATCGCCTGTGCCTTGTAGAACTCCGGGTTCTGGAACGCGGCGAGGCGGATCAGGCGATTGGCCAGCGGTTGCGGTAGCTGCGCCTTCTCGAAGTAGACGAGATTCCCCAACGTCACGTTGAGCAACTCTGGCATAACCCCAGACAGCTTCTTAGTCGCTGGTACCGAACGCTTCCACGGCGTTGCCAAATTCTCTCCGTCGATGAAAGTGACATCCAGTGGATGCACTCCACCCGTGGCGCGCAAGATCGTCGGCTCGATGTCGTGCTGTGCCATCGAACAGATGGATGCCAGAAAGTCCCACTGATCGGGATACGGGCGCAGGTCGGTGTCGACGAATACGCTACGGTTGTTTTCGCGAGGCATCTTCTGCAACGGCAGGGCAATCAGATTGCCGAATCCGCCCTTGGGCATCGTGTCCTGGTTGGGGAACAGACGGTCATACGACGTCAGCTTCAATTGCCGGGTGCGGGAGCAAGTGTGGCTGATGATGGCCGTGCCGAGGCGACGGGCATCTCTGGCCGAAACCTTGCCGGAGAAAAACACCCAGGCATGCGCCCCTTGCCCGGAACGAGAAATCTCGAGGGCAACAGGCACGCCAAGTTCGCCACACGACTGCACGAAGGCACGAGCGTCTTCCCTCCATTCGGCCTCGTCAAAATCGATGGCGAGGAAATAGCAGGTATCGTCCTCCAGCAGGGGATACACGCCAACCGTATGCTCGCCGGCCAGATGGTCGAAAATGACCGAATCGGAAAGCGGGATCAACATTCGGTTGCTACAATCCCCGCATTTGATGCGCGGCTTTTCGCAGACACCGGCACGCCACTCGTTGGCGCAGGCTGGCGAGTAACCGGACTTGGCCGTAGTCTTGCTCTGCCAACGAATCGGGTAGACATCCGTGCGCCCGCGGAACAACCGGCGAAATAGTGCCACTTTCTCGTCGGTGGAAAGCCGTGAGGGCTCCGGCGCTGACGCTGGCGATGAGCGCTCCGGCTGCTGCATACGCCATTGAATGCCGTTCGCTTCCAGCAGTGCGATCAGTCGGGCGTTTTCGGCCTTCAG
>JANLTL010000415.1:0-24033 GCA_031362905.1 Burkholderiales bacterium
GGTAGCACGGGCACGCAATCGACGCCACGCACCCACACCAACAATGGCAATCACTTTGGCCAGGTCAATCGCACCAGCGCCGTCGCACAAAGCGGCAACGGGCGCGGCAATCGCCACTAAGCCTGAGCACCTTCCGGAGCGCGCAAGCGCACCCCGATACAACCCGGAGAGCCGCTTCCAGAGCGGCTCTCCGGGTTGTATCGGTGCAATGCCGGACCTACTTGATCAAGCCAAGGCGCCGCGCATCATCCTGGTACGCGGCCGTCCGGTCCTTGATGAACGCGGGCATCTGGTCGTAGGCAATATCGACGAGCTCGAACCCGGCAGCTGCCTTGCGTTTGCGCATCTCGGCGTCTTTGTTGAGATCGGCGAACAGGTCTGACACCTGGCGCCGCACCGGCTCCGGCGTGCTCCTGGGGACGGCAATGCCGCGGTAGCCGCCGTCCACCCAGTTATAGCCGAGTTCCTTGAAGGTCGGCACTTCGGGATATTTGGGGTCGCGCTTTTCAGTGGCGACGGCCAGCATGCGGGTCTTTTCGCGCTGCTGCAGCCCCAGGGTGTTGTAGCTCATCGCTGCGCTCACATGGCCACCAATGAGGGAACCAACCAGATCACCGGTGCCCTTGAACGGCACGTAGGTCACCTTGATACCGGCCATGGCCGACAGGCGCAGGGTAGCGGCCTGGTTGGCGCCGTTGCTGCCGGAACCGGCGAAGCTGACCTTCTCCGGGTTGCGTTTGGCATCGTCTACCAGGTCCTTGAGGGTCTTGTAGGGACTCGTGGCCGGTACCACGATGGCGTCAGGCGTGAAATGGAAAAAATAGATGCAGGTCACGTCTTCGGTTTTGTAGGGGCTGCCCACTTCCAGTGGCTGCAGTACCAGGTGCGGCATGTTGGCGCCCATGACTGTGTGGCCATCGGCAGCCTCGCGGTTGAGCGTGCTCCAGGCGAGACCACCGCCGGCGCCGGCACGGTTGATCACGATCATCGTGTGCGGGCCGTGCTTGCGCTGGAACAATTCGCTTTGCCAGCGCGCCACGACGTCGGACTCGCCACCGGCCACAAAGGGAATGATGTAGTTGATGTTCTTGGTCGGAAAGGTCCCTTGCGCGCGGGCCAGCGGTGAGAGCACACTGCCCGACGAAGCGGCAAGGGCAGCGGTAAGCAGCTGGCGGCGTTTCATATTGTCTCCTGTTTTTGGGGTCATGCAAAAGCCTATTGTCTCTCAAGTCTTGACGCCATTATGCTAACTTGCTGCGCATGTCCTCTGCTCAACCCTCCGTCACTCCAGACGGCCTGTATGCGTTTGTCAAGCGTGAATGCGAAACCTGCGCTCTCGTCCATTCGCTGCTGTCCACCCTGCCGCTCCAGGCACTTTACGTGCAGGACGAACCGGCCGCGTTTGCCGATTGCAGTCCGATGGACGATACAGCCCTGGAGCAGTCGTTCCACTTTGACATCGAAACCGTCCCTACGCTGCTGCGCATCGAAGGTGGCCGCGAGGTGGCGCGCGCCGAAGGCTGGATGCGCGAGGAGTGGCAGCACATTAGCGGCAGCGCGACGCTCGGACGCGACCTGCCCGCCCTGCGCCCCGGCTGCGGCTCGAAAAGCCGTGAACCGGGCGTGTACGAAGAACTAGTCGCACGTTTCGGCGAGCCCGGTCTCGCCTCGCGTCAGGTCGCACTAGGCGAATGGGATGACGCCATCGAAGCCTGCTTCGAGCGCGGCTGGAGCGATGGCCTGCCGGTGGTGCCGCCGACCGATGCGCGCATCCTGCGCATGCTCCAAGGCACGCGGCGCGCCCCGCAGGAAGTAGTCGGCAAGGTGCCGCCCAATCTGGTCGATTGCACCGTCGAAAAGGTCGCGATCAATGCCGTGCTCGCTGGCTGCAAACCCGAATACATGCCGGTATTGCTGGCCGCGCTCGAAGCCGCGCTCGAGCCGATCTTCACCATGCATGGCCTGTTGTGCACGACCTGCTTTTCCGGCCCCATCATCGTCGTCAACGGCCCGATTGCCAAACGCATCGGCATGAACTGGGGCATCAATGCGCTGGGGCAAGGCAATCGCGCCAACGCCACTATCGGCCGCGCGCTGCAACTGATCATCCGCAATGTCGGCGGCGGTGTGCCCGGCGAGCTGGATCGTGCCGTTCTGGGCGGGCCGGGCAAATACACCTTCTGCTTTGCCGAGGATGAAACCGATGCCGAGTGGGAGCCGCTGGCCAGCGCGCGCGCCGGCATCGCCAAGGGCCGCAATGCGGTGACCCTGTTCCAGGGCGACGGCATTCAGGGTTTCGTCGACCAGCGCTCGCGCACAGCCGAGGAACTCACCCTCTCTCTTGCCGCCGCACTGATCGCGGTAGGCAACCCCAAGCTGTGCCAGTTCACCAATGCCATGCTGATCCTGGTGCCCGAGCACTATGCGATATACCGCAAGGCCGGCTGGCACCGCAAGCGCATTGAAGCCGAGTTGCACCGCGCTATGCTGCGCCCGCGTGCCGACGTGCTGCAAGGCGCGCATGGCATCGGCGAAGGCATTGCCGCAAATTACCAGACCGGGCGCGATGACGACCTCGTGCCAAAATTCTGGGACGATGGTCTGCTCATCGTACGGGCCGGCGGCGAAGCCGGTTTGTTCTCGGCCATCTGCGCGGGCTGGACCGGCGGGCGCTTTCGCGACCTCTCCAAACCCGTGACGCGTGAAATCGTCGAATAGGAGCTATTCATGAGCAAGGCCGCGAATAAGGTCGTCATGCTGCGCGACCCGACCCCGGAGTTGGCGTCAAGCTTGCGCCTGCGCAAAATGCCGCCCGCCACACTCGCTGGCAAGACCGTGGCGCTGATGGACATCGGCAAGATGCGCGGTGATGAATTCATCGACCGCCTCGAAGTGCTGTTTGGCGAGGCAGGCATTGCCACGCGCCGCTACAAGAAGCCGACCAACACGCGCACCGCGCCGATCGAGATGCTGCAGGACATTGCAACCCATTGCGATGCGGTGGTGATCGCGCTTTCCGACTGCGGCTCTTGCACCTCGTGCAGCACACATGACCTAAACGACCTCGACCAGCGCGGCATTCCCGGCATGTCGGTGCTGACTGAAGAGTTTCGCGACGCGTTTGCCAAACAGTGCGCGGCAATCGGCTTTGCCGGTGCCTCACTCTATACGCCGCATCCGATGCAGAACAAGACGACGGCCGAATTGCATGCCTTTGCCGATCAGAGTTTCAATGCGATCCTGAATCTGATCTGCACCCCTGCCGCCGCACTCGCAGCCTGATGCCGGTGGGTGCGCTGCTGCATTGCGACCAACCGGAAGAATGGCTCCTGGAGCTGTTCTCTGGCCATCACCCGGCTGCGATCCGCATCAGTGGCCGATCTGCAGGGCTTCGAGGACGCGCGACACCATGTTGTAGGCCGCCACCGTGGCGACAATCTCGACTACGGCGCGCGTGTCGAACTTCGCTTTGATTCGGTCCATCAGCGCTTCGGGCACGTCGATGTCGCGCGTCATCACGTCGGCGAGCTCCAGCACCAGCGCCTCGTCGGCAGTGAACAGCGGCGAGATGCCCACTTCCCGCACGGCAGCGATTTTTGCGTCGGACGTGCCGGCCTTCCTGGCGTGCGGAATGTGGGCTTCGAACTCGTAAGGTGCGCGATTGACCACCGCCACTCGCAGGATCATCAGTTCGCGCAGATCAGCCGGCACTGAAGATTGATTGCGCACGGCGGTAAGCATCGCCTCCCAGCCTTTTGCGAGCGGCGCGCTGTTGAGCAACACCTGATACAGCGGCGAAATGCGCCCGCGCTGCTGCATGATCGACGCTTCGATGGCGGCGAGTTCAGGGCGGGTGCCGGGGGTAACCAGGGGGACACGGATGCTCATGAATGGCTTTCGGGAGACTGAAATGACGATGGATTGCGCTCAATCGCAGCGCGCCGTCATGCCGCCATCGACCACGATCTCGGTGCCGGTGATGAATTTGGCCTCGTCGGAGGCGAGGAACAGCGCGGCATTGGCGGTGTCGCGCCCGTCGCCCATGAATCCGAGCGGGATGCGCTTGCGGCGCGACGCGAGCAGGGCTTCAACATCGCCGCCGGTGCGCTGTTTGGCCAGGCGCGTTTCCACCATCGGCGTGTGCAACTGCCCCGGCACCACGCAATTGACGCGGATGCCCTTGGGCGCGTACTGCACCGCCACCACTTTGGTGAGCTGCATCACCGCCGCCTTGGTCGCGGCATAGGCGACCTGTGCGGCGCCAGTCCAGCGCAGGCCCGAGGTCGAGGCCACGTTGATGATGACGCCACTGCCCTGCGCTTCCATTAGCGGCAACACATGCTTGCAGCCGAGGAACACGCTCTTGAGATTGAAGTCGATCTGCGCATCCCAGACTTCTTCGCTCATCTCGACCGGGCCGCCCGCCGCCGAGCCGCCGATGTTGTTGACCAGAATATCAATCCGGCCAAACTGCCTGATCGCCGCACCCATCATCGCCTTGACCGCGTCGCTATTGGTTGCATCGCACTGATGCGCCACCATCACCGCAGCGCCACCGGCGCTTTGCGCAGCCAGGCCAGCGCGCTCGAGGGTCTCCTTGAGGCGCTCCGGGTCGCGGTCGGCTGCGAGCACACGCGCACCCTCTTGCACAAAACGCACTGCCATCGCGCGGCCATTGCCCCAGCCCGAACCCACGCAGCCAGCTCCTGTGACGATCGCCACCTTGCCTTCAAGCCGCCCCATCTGCGCCTCCTCCCATGTGTGGGTTTCCTTTGGTCAAATCACCAGGCGAACACCCGCGTCCGGGCGGCTTTTGCTGGTTTCGCGAAAAGCACTGACCCATTGCGAAAATTCCAGTCCCGTGGCAGCGCGCAGCGCCACCGCGCGCGCACGCAATTCGCTCCAGGCCACATCGACATCCGGCCCGGTCAGGGCGAACGCAATCAGGTTGCCGCGTTCGGTGGCGGGCAGCAGCAGCACGCGGCCTTCGAACGCGTTCCAGATGTTGTTGATATTGATCTTCGATGACGCATGCTTCCCGAACAGGTTGACCGCCATCACCGAGACGCGGTCGTGCATCATGGCGTTGCGGCAGTCGGCATAGAAGGCGGGGCTGGAGAGCACCGGCCCCTCGGCGGCGGCATCGTAAACGTCAACGATCAGGTAATCGCAGGAGCCGGGATGCGCCGCCACCCAGGCCGCACCATCGTCCACCACGGCACGGTGCCTGGCGCTCTCGGGCGGCAGCGAAAAATACTGCCGCGCACAGGGAATCACCGCCGGATTGCGGTCAATCGTGGTGACACGCGCGCGCGGAAATTGCTTCCAGGCATATTTTGTCGCCGACGCCGCGCCCAAACCAAGCAACAGAAACCTCTTCGGTTGCTGATTGAACAGCAGGCCGGCAAACAACTGGCGTGTGTAATCGAGTTCGAGATGGTAGGGATCGCTCATGCGCATTGCGCCCTGGATCCATACCGAGCCGAAATGCAGGTAGCGGTTGCCGTCTTCTTCCGACAGGCTCACTTCGTCATGCGGATGGCGTTTGAGCAATGCCATGAGTGCGCGCTTCACGGGCGCTCCAGCGCGGCGCGCCACAGCGCCAGCTTGTAGTCGAATGATTGTGAGGCATTGGCTGGGCTGGTGGACGGCAGCACACATGTCCCGAAGCCCAGGGCTTGCAAATGGCGCACGGCCTTGCCGGCGGTGGCGCCATTGAAGCAGGCGCGTGTGAGATGGGGGGCGCGGAGGCGCAGTTGCGCGAAATCGCTAAACACCGGATGGCGGATGGCACTATCAAGGCTGCCGGCGCGTTCGCACGAAGCGTAAACATCCCAGATGCCGATGCCGGCCGCGTTCACGGCCGCGATGCGCGCGCGATACGCCATCTGCGTCAAATCGACGCCAAGGCACGCGGCGACAATCGGCCAGAAGCGATTTTGCGGATGCGCGTAATAGCGGCGCTGCGCCAGCGAGGCCGCACTCGGAAAACTGCCCAGAATCAGCAACGTGCAATTGGGCGTGATTGCCGGCGGCAGGCAGCACAGCCGCTCGGGGAGCGGCTTCTGGCGCGATGCCTTGAAAACCGTTGGTGGGAGCGCTTCCCGGCCGGTTTCGGGTGAATTTTTAGATGGACTGGCGCGGAGCAACATGGCGCGCGAGAATAGCACGCAGCTGCCTGCGCTTTGCGGCGGCTACTCGTCGGCGAAGTAGCGGAAGAAAAAATCGCCGTCCTTGAAATCATGGTCATCGGCGACATGATGAAAGATGCCCGCCGCGACCATGCGCTCACCGAGTTTGACTGCGAGCGGACGCGACAGCCGGTAATTGTGGGCCAGCCAGTCGACGGCCTCGGTGCCGATAAAGCACTTGGGATAGCTCTTGAGCAAATAGCGCCGCGCTGCCACCTCCACGCCGCCGGCACCGCGCATGCGCGTGGCGACTTCCTGCACATCCAGCGTATCGATGTCGAGTGAGCGGGTCTTGCCGGCGGGTGCCGCCAGTGCAGGCTCGTCGACGAAAAAGCGAAAGTAAAAGTTGCCGTCGGTGAAATCGTGGTCGTCGGTGACGTGATGAAACACACCGGCCTCGAACATGCGCTCACCCAGTTTCACCGCTTGCGGGCGCGTCAGGCCATGATGGCGCACCAGCCAGTCCACCGCTTCGGAGCCGACGAAGCACATCGGATATTTCTTGAGCAGATAGCTGCGGTCACGTACATCGAGCGGCTCCTCGCCGTTACGCATTTGCTGCGCGACGTCCTGTACATCGAGATCGGCGGCGAGGCGCGGACCGGTGGCGTCATCCGCCGCTCTGACGCGGGCCGCAGCCGGCACAGCGCTCTGCCGTGTCGCGAGGGCCTGCGCTGCGCCAGTGGCTGCCTGCGCACTGGGGGCGGCAGAGCTCGACGCCGGCCGCACGATCGAGGCCGGCTCATCGATAAAAAAGCGAAAGCGCCCGGCGCCCACCGCAAAGCGGCGCGCGTTAGACAAGGAGCGCAAGGCTCCGCTCACCAGCAATTCATTGAGCCAGTCGGCGAGTTGCTGGCTGGAGACGCTGAACTTTTCTGCAAGCAAGAAGGTGGCGTCTGCGTCAAACGCGCCAAACATGCGTCCCTCTTTTTGTTCGATAGCGCCAGCCAGTGCGAGCTGGCGGCGGCATTGTGCGGCGACCTGCTGCGCCACCGGCAGCGCCGGTGTCTCGCTGCTGATTGCGCGCGGCGGCTGTGCACAGGCGGAGAACCACAACATCTCGATCACCGCGTCGGCCGCGTCTCCGTCAGGCAAGGCAGGCACCAGATCGACCGCCCCATAGCGCTGCGCCAACGCGCGTGCCCCTTCGGTGACCTCCTGTCCGTCGGGCTGCACCAGCACAATCGACATCTGTGGAAAGCTGCGCGAGAAGTTTTTGACAAACTGGTAGGGGTTGCGGTTGCGCCCGGCAAAATAAGTAAGCCCGGCAATCAGCAGGGATGGTGAAGTGCCAGCCGCTTGCAACAAGGTGGCCGCAAACAGCGGGTCGGCTGCCGCCGGCAACACGTGCACCGTCAATTGGTTCGCCGCCAGTGCCGCGCTCCAGCGCTGCTGCTGCGCCGCGCCGGCCTCAGCGAGCAGCACGCGTCTGCTTCTTGCTTCAAGTTCGCTATTCATCAAAGTCTCCGGGGCGGGCCCCGCGGGAAAGTGGATTGCCCGATATACGTAACAGGCCCCGTGATCGGATGCTGCAACGGACGCCGCCATTTCCCCTGCTGATCGCAGGCGGGACACGCCGTCCGACCCGTTCTGGTGCGAGGCTTCGGGTACAGTCGCGCGTCCGGCCGTGGCTGCGACCGGACTCGCCTCGCGGCGCGGGTTGAAACTGCCATCGGCTCCCGTTCGTATGGCAGCAGGTGCGGCGCAATCACCCGCCGTGACGGGCAAACTATCGATAGCGGCAAAGGACTGGACTGGATGAGCGGGCAAGAAAATTTGGCGCCGGCGACCGGCACGATGCGCACGCTCAAAGCGGTGATCGCCCTGTTGGTCCTCAACGCCTTCCTGAGCATGACCAACTGGTGGCCGACCCCGTTTGTCGAATTGGACAAGCGCATCGCCCCCGAGTTCGTGCTGCTCTGGGTGGCGCTGCTGTTGCTGGTGTGGCGCCGCACCGTGCTCGGCCCGCGTTTGATTGCGCTCCTCACCTGGGTTTATTTGGTGCTGGTACTGGGCCGCTATTTCGACACCACCACCCCGGCGCTGTTCGGACGCGATATCAATCTGTATTGGGACGCGCTGCAAATCCCGCGCGTGGTGTGGGTCTCGCTCAAGAGCTACCCGCTATGGATTGCGCTGCTGGTGCTTGCCGCCGTGATGGCGCTGTTCTGGCTGATCTACCAGGCGTTGCGGGTCTCGATCACGGTCGCCGCGCGTGACGCGGCACCGTTTGCGCTGCGCAGCCGCTGGGCACTGGCAGTCACTGCGGCGGCGCTGGCCCTCATCACTGCCAACTACAACGGCGTGCGCGCCACCTGGCCGGTGGTGTCCAAACCAGTGCTGCCGACCTATCTGCGGCAGGCCAGGCTGCTCGCCACCGTATTCTCCAACCGCAACCTCGACGCCGTGTTGCCACCTTCGCCGTCATTCCGCTCTGATCTGGGCACTCTGGACGGCGTCGACGTGAACCTGTTTTTCCTTGAATCGTATGGCATCGTCGCGTTCAACAACCCGGCAGCCTACGCAAGACTGAAGCCATCGCGCGATGCACTGGCCGCGCAAATCGCGGCCAGCGGCAAGCAGGTGGTTTCCGCCTATGTGCGCTCGACCACGTTTGCCGGTGGCTCCGAGCTGGCGCATCTTTCGCTGCTCACCGGTGTCGATACCGGCGATCCGTCGCGTCACGATCTGATGCTGACCACCAAGCGGCCGACGCTGATCAGCCTGTTTCGGGAGCGTGGCTACGAGACCCACGGCTTCTATCCCGCCCTGACCTGGAATTGGCCGGAGAAGGTGTTCTACGGTTTCGACAAATTCTCCGACACGCGCGATATGGGCTATCGCGGACCGAAGCTCGGTTACTGGACTGTTCCCGACCAGTTTTCGCTCGCGCGCTATGCGCAACTGCATCCGTTCACCCCCACCAGCCCGAAGCGCCTGACATTTTTCATGTCGGTCACCAGCCACATGCCGTTTCATCCAGTGCCGCCCTATCAGCCTGACTGGCAGAAGCTGCTGTCCGATACGCCGTTCGACGCGGCACAGATGGCCAAAGTGGAAGCCCAAAAAGTCGATTGGCTCAACATGTTTCCGGGCTACGTGGGCATGATGGAGTACAACTATCAATGGCTGGCCGGGTTTCTGGCGCAACCCCAGGCGCGTGACAGTCTGCTTATTTTGCTGGGTGATCATCAACCCGCCGCGAACGTGACCGGCGAGGGCGCGAGCTGGGATGTCCCGGTGCATATCATCAGTGCCCGTCCGCTCCTGCTGGAGCGCTTCGTGGCGCGCGGATTCAAACCGGGTCTGGAGCCCACTCTGCCGCAGATTGGCGCCATATTTGATCTAACGCGCGTGTTGTTGGACGCGTTCGATTCGGGTACGGCCACGCCGGCAAGGGTGGCGACCCGGCCATGACAACGTGGCGCCATCGGCGCGCCTGGCTGGTGACATGTTTTACCTGCGCAATGGCGCTGGCGCTAGCTGCAGGTGCGCGCTATTGGCTGATCGAGCCGGCCAACGTGAGTGCGCACTGCGATGCTGGCGCAGCAGACGCCTCGTGCGTCGTGCGTGCGTGGGCCATTCAACTGTTCGTGCATCAGCGCATCGGCTGGTTCGCCTTGGGCGCGGGGCTGATGGCACGTGTGACGCGGTGGCGCAGCCTCGCCTGGGTGGCGCTGTTTGCCGCCTGTGCCGGACTGGTGCTCTATACCGCCGAGTTGTGTGCTCCCGCGGCATTGCTTGCGTTGCTGGCATTGGTGGCACCAGTGCGAAAGCCCGACACGGCTGACCCGGCCAGCACCAACAACAGCGTGCAAAACACCAGCGCCTGAGTGTTGCGCCACCCTTCAAGGAACGCGACCGCAACCGCGCTTGCCGTCAAGACGCCCGCCAGGAGCCACTCTTCAGTGCATGGACGCTTCCACACCGTACTGCCCACTCGCCACGCCAGCAGGCTTGCAGCGGGCGTCGCAAACCACCACCAGGGGAAGGGCCGGTAGCGTGCGTCGAACAGCAGGGTGATGGCAACGGTCGCCGCACAAAACAAAACAGCGAGCCGCACCAAGGCGCCGGCGCGTTCGAGCCGCAATGCCGCAAGCGGCCGCAGGTGGACGATGGGTGTCAGTTGCAGCGCCACCAGCAGCGTCAAGGCGGCGCCGGGCGCAGCCAGCAACAGGCTGGTAAACCATTCCCAAGGCGTGCGATCCCACAGCAGAACGGCCAGTACCTGCACCGGGATGACGGCACCCAGCAAGGCACCGGCCGTCGTCAAGGGCACCAGGGCGGCGCCGATCCGTCGCGCAAAGCCGGGACCGGGCAGCGCACGCAGTGCGGTGCCACGTACAGCGCCATTTTCTACTCCCAGCAAAAATCCCAGAACAGCGCCAAGCACGGCACCCAGGGTTGCACCCAAGATTGCCCCCAAGATTGCCCCCAGGGGCCCTCGCCACCAGCGCAGATCTTCCACCACAGGCCCGGCCAGTTGGACGCGCGCCTGGCCGAATTGATCGAACAGCCCCCAATGGCCGCCCATCGCGCCTTCGAATCCGCGCTTCCACGGCTGATCAAACGCCTCGATCAAGTTGTAGTCAAGCGGCGCGCGGACCGTGCTGTGCAGCAGCTCGCGCACAAAGCGCGCTTGCTCGACCCGGCCCGGCACCGCACCTGCGCGCTGGCGCCCGGCGGCAGGCCAGCCGGTTTCGCCGATCCAGATCGGCTTGCCGGCAAAGCGTTGCCGCACCAGGGCGGCCACCGCATGCACGTGGGCGGCGGCGCTGGCGACCGCCACCGGATCGTCCTCCCAATACGGCAGGATATGCGCCGTGACCACGTCAACATGGGCTGCCAGCGTAGCGTGACGCAGCCAGAATTCCCAGACATCGGCATAGGTCACCGGCACCGGCGAGTGCCGTTTCGCATGCGCCAAATACGCTGCCAGCTCGTCGGGGAGGAGTTCGCGGCGCAGCAGCACCTCATTGCCAACGATCAGCAATTCGACCGTGCCGGTAAATTGCCGCGCCAGCGCCAGGCCGCGTTCAAGGTCGCGCCAGTTTTGGCCGGCGTCACGCGCCAGCCAGACGCCCAGTTTGACGCGCATCCCGAGGCGCTGCGCAATCGCCGGCAGCGCATCCAAACCCTGACCCAGTCCGTAGGTTCTAATGCAATTAGTGCGGGCTTTGAGTATCCGCAGGTCTTCCTCGATTTGTGCCGGCGTGACAAGGGCCACGGGGTTGAAAGGATTGATGTCGGGCCGGCGGAACGGCGCGTAGGACACGCAAGGCAGGGCTTGAGCGGCGGTACCCGGCTCCTGCAGATCGAGCGCGCGTCCGCGCTGCCACCACCAGCCCAGAACCAATGCCAGCACCAGACCCTGAATCAACAGGGCCAGCCTAAGCCGGGCAGTGGGAAGTTGTGGCATCGATGGGACGGGAAAATGGCTGGGACAAGCAGTCCCGGACGGCAGCTTCGAAAACGGCGCTGGAGCGGTTGGTGGGGGCGATGTGGGCGACGCTGCGAGGCAGGCTGGTGCATCAGGCGCCAAGCTTGCTCGTTCGATTGTAGGTGGAGGATGGCGGAATTGGGCATGGTCGAATCGGGCAGAGTCGCTTGGTCAAAAAAATAATGCGGCGAACACCCTATCAATCGCCGGTAGACGCCATCCTGCGTCCGCTGCGGCGCAGACTCGGCGTGTTGGCGCTGGCAGCCGTGACGGCGCTGGCCAACTATTTTGTCTGGGGATGGATGGGCGCGCCGATCGCCGCCCCTGACGTCGTCAGCGGGCGTGTCGGCGGTGTGGGCTACGCCGCGTTTGGGCGCGCCGATGCCCCCTGGGTTCGGCATACCAGCCCCGAGACCCTGATGGCGGCCGATTTGAAGCAGCTCGCGGGGGTCACCGGCGAGATTCGCACTTACACGGCGGCGCAATTCCCCGAGCTGCCCAAGGTGGCCGCCAGCCAGGGCTTGCGACTCACACTGGGCGCATGGCTCAATCGCGACGAGGCCAACAACCAGCGCGAAATCGCGGCTGCGACGGATGCCGCTCGTGCGCACAAAAACATCGTCCGGCTGGTGGTCGGCAACGAGACCATCCTCAAGGAAATCTTCACGCCGAACCAATTGACACAGCACCTCAGGCGCGCGCGCGCCGCCTCGCCGGTACCGGTCTCGACCGCCGAACCCTGGCATGTCTGGATCAAACATCCTGAGCTGGCCGCCGAAGTGGACTTCATCACGATCCATCTGCTGCCCTATTGGGAAGGAGTCGGCATTGACACGGCAGTCGACGAATCGTTCGAGCGCCTGGCACGGGTGCGCGCGCGCTTTCCCGGCAAGCCCATTGTGATCGGCGAGATCGGCTACCCGAGCCGGGGCGACACCATCAAGCGCGCCGAGCCTTCGCCGGCGGCGCAAGCGGGGTTTGTGCGGCAGTTCGTGACGCGCGCGCAGCAGGACAAACTCGACTACTTCCTGATGGAGGGCTACGACCAGCCCTGGAAGCAGCACGAAGAGGGACGCGCCGGGCCCTACTGGGGCTTGTTTGACGCGACGCGCCTGCCCAAGTTTTCGTTCAGCGGGCCGATTGAACCGGACCCCTATTGGCGCACCAAGGCGCTCGGCTCTTCCGCGGTGGGCCTGGTGTTTCTGCTCTGGTTCCTCACACGCATGGCTAACTTGCGCTTGCGCGCACGCTTGGCATTTGCGGCGGCGGCGCAAGGCGTGCTTTCGCTCGCCACGGTGTTGCTCACCTTGCCGCTGCTGCACTACATGAACACGGGCGACTGGGTGATGCTGGCGTTGTTGTGCGCCACGTCGCTGGTGATGGTCGCCATCATGTTGACCCACCTGTTCGAATTCGTCGAGCTGTTTTGGGACGGCAGCTTGCAGCGTCGCTTCGCGCCGCAACCCCTGCCCGCCGGCGCGCACCAACCGTTCGTGTCGATCCATCTGGCGTGTTGCAACGAGCCGCCGGAGATGGTGATCGCGACGATTGCGAGCCTCGCCCGGCTCGACTATCACGCGTTTGAAGTGCTGATCGTCGACAACAACACGGCCGATACGGCGCGCTGGCAGCCGGTACGCGACTATGTCGCCAGCCTGGCGCCGCAACTTGCGCAGTTCCGCTTTTTCCATTTGCCGGCCTGGCCCGGTTTCAAGGCGGGGGCGCTGAACTTCGCGTTCTCGCACATGGACGCACGCGCCGAAGTGGTCGCGGTGGTGGACGCCGACTATGTGGTGCGGCCCGAATGGCTGAAGTCTTTGATGGGACACTTCGCCGATCCGAAGGTCGGTATCGTGCAAGCGCCTCAGGCGCACCGGGACTGGGGTGGTCAATTGTTTCGCAAGATGATGAATTGGGAGTACGACGGTTTTTTCCGGATCGGCATGCACCACCGCAACGAGCGCGATGCCATCATCCAGCACGGCACCATGACCTTGATCCGCGCCAGTGCATTGCGCGACCACGGCCAGTGGTCGGAGTGGTGCATGTGTGAAGACACCGAGCTCGGGCTGCGCCTGATGCGGCACGATTTGCGCACCGTCTATGTGGATCAGGTGATGGGCGAGGGACTGACCCCGGACAGCTTTGCCGCGTTCAAAAAGCAGCGCCAGCGCTGGGCCCGCGGCGGCATGCAGATTGGCCGCGCGCATTGGCGGGCCCTGTTGGGTGCCGGCGCCAGCAAGGGTAGCGGCGCCCCGAGCGCTTTGTGCAGTCCGGGCGGTGGGAGCGATGGGAGCGGTGGAAGCGCATTGACATTGGCACAGCGCTATCACTTTCTGGCGGGTTGGCTGCCCTGGATTGGCGATGCCCTACATCTGGTTTTCGTCGCCGCCGCTCTGGTCTGGACTGCGGGCATGCTCGCTTGGCCACACTGGTTTTCGTTTCCAATCACCCTGCTGCTGTTGCCGCTGGCGGTGTTTTGCGCGGTCAAACTGGTGATCGGCCCGCTGCTGTATTGGCGGCGCGTGCCGTGCTCGGCGGGCGGCATCGCGGGGGCGGCGATTGCGGGGATGGGTTTGTCGCATGCCATCGCACGCGGCGTGCTGGCAGGCTTGTTCAGTGGTACTGGCGTGTTTCAGATCACCACAAAAGGCGGCGATGCGGTGACGGTCGCCACCGCAAGCGCCTGGAGGAAAAGGGCTTCTGGCATGCTGGCGCCAGCGCGCGAAGAGTTGCTGCTATTGCTGGCGCTCTGGACCGCGATCGCGGCGGTCGGCGTCACGCGCAGTGCCGGACACATTGAATCGGCGGTTTGGATGGTGATGCTCGGATTGCAGTCCTTGCCCTATCTGGCCGCGCTCCTCTGCGCCATCGCCGCAGCGTTGCCGGCGCGCAGTGCGCCGGCCGGCGTCAGGCCTGTTGCCGGATTCTGGCGCGGCTGGCGCGGCTGGCGTCCGCTGCAACCGCGTTCCGTTCAAGACACCTCTGAATAAGGGAAACTGTATGTCGTGCTCAATTAGGTCGTCCTCATTTATGTCGCGCGCAATCCTGTCTCGCGCAATCTGCCGGGTACTGGCCATCGGGATGGTCAGTCTAGGCATCGCCGTTGCGTCGCCCGGTGCGGCTGCCGAACCCGGTGTCGCCGTCTCCGGCCAAACCTTGCTGGAGAATCTGCGCAAGGGTGGCTACGTTGTCTACTTCCGTCACACCAAGACTCTGCCGGAACATGAGCATGAGGCCAAAATGCGTCGCGAAGGCAAATGGAACCTGGACGACTGCACCACGCAACGCAATCTAAGCCCGGCGGGCCTCGACGAAGCGCAACGGCAGCGCGATTGGGTCGTCAAACTGGGCATTCCGTTTGGCAAAGTCTATTCCAGCCGCGCCTGCCGCACCCACATCCACGCCCAAGCGGTGACGCGGGAAATGGAGTTCCTCGAAGCCCTCACGCCGCTGCGCAGTCGTGAAAAAGGCCTGGTGGTGCGGCGCATGCTCAATACCGCGCCTGCCCCTGGCACCAACACCTTTCTGTTCGCACATGGCGGGATCCTGTGGAACGCGACCGACTACGATAGTGAAGAAAGCGAGACCTTTGTATTTCGCCCGGCCACGCCTGACAAGCCGCCGCAGCTGGTGGCCAGCATCAAGATCAACGATTGGGCCCTGCTGGCGAGCGGCGCGCCTTGTTGCGCACCGCGCGCCTACTGGAAGGGCAATGGCGAACCGCCGGTCGATTGATGCGGTGTGATCGGCAACTGATGATTTCGGCCCGGATGGCGCCCCACGCTGGTGTTGCCCTACACCCGCTGGGCTCCGGGCCGGCCGGCTTCCACCACGAAACTGGCTGCCGTCGTCAGCTTCGTTTCAGGGTCGCGCACACTATCGACCACGCGCAAGTGCGCAGTGGCGCGTTGGCCCTTGACCTCAAGCAGGGTGTAACCGCGCTGATCACTCTTGCCGAACACCACGTGCGGATTGTCCTGCATCACGCGCTGGGTGCGCGCCTGCGGCCAACTCGGGCTGGTGATCGAGGTGCCGACGATTTCGGTCGCCACCACCGGCGATTTATGGTCATCAAAATCGAGCTTGAGGTCAGTCACGTACGAGGCATGCACGTCGCCGCCGAGCGAGACTACGTTCTTGCGTTGCGCCCACGCTTCGAGCGCGCGCCGCCGCGCCGCCGGGTAGCCGTCCCAACTGTCGTTCCACAGACCGCCGGCCGGCGCCGGTTCGGGTGCGCGCGGCTGCGACATGCGCATCTGCGCCATCAGCGATTGTTGGCCAACCAGATTGAAACGGGCCAGGCTGGCGGCGATGCCCTGGCCCAGCCACTGTTCCTGTGCGGCTCCCAGCAGACTCAATTTCGGGTCAACGCGCTCGGGGCAGGTGGCCTCACGGATCGTGCGCGAGCCGCCTTCATGCGGCGGCGTACACACCTGGTAGTCACGGTATTGGCGTGCATCGAGTACGTGCAGATCGGCAGTCTTGCCCCATTGATAGCGCCGGTAGAGTTGGGCTTGCGCGCCCTGTGGCCGCTGCGCCCACCGCAACGGCATGTGTTCCCAGTAGGCGCGATAAGCCGCTGCGCGGCGCGCCAGAAACGCCTCGCCTCTTCCCGACGGCGCCCGATCATTGGCGTAGTCGTTTTCGACTTCGTGGTCATCCCAGGTCACGATCCACGGCAGGCCCGCATGCGCGGCCTGCAGATCGGCATCGGATTTATAGAGTGCATAGCGCGCGCGGTAGTCCTCCACCGTGAGGCAGGTCGCGCTGTTGTGCTGGCGCACACGCTTGGGCGTGACGCCGTATTCGTAAATGTAGTCGCCCACGAACAACACCAGATCAATATCCTCGCGGGCCAGATGGCGGTAGGCGCCGAAGTAACCGTGTTCGTAGTTCTGGCAAGAGGCGAGCGCCAGATTCAGGGGGGCATCACTGGTGCGCGGCGGCAAGGTCCGCGTGCGACCGGTCGCGCTCACTGCACTGCCGGTCATGAAGCGGTACCAGTAGTGCGGCGCCGCGCCCGTCATGACACCGGACCTGCCGCTGGCGCCGGCGAGTCCACTGATCTCGACATGCACACTGTGCGCAAAGGCCGGTTCGGCCAAGGTGCTGCCACGCTTCACGATGCGCCGGAACCCGGCATCGCCGGCCAACTCCCAGCGCACCAGTATCGGCGCGTTCGGCAATGGCTCACCACCGCCTGCGGCAATCAGGCGCGTCCAGAGCACAAATCCATCTGCGGCCGGCGAACCAGAGGCCACCCCAAGACCGAAGGGATTGTGCCTGATGGTTTGCGCCGTCAGCGGGGCGGTAGCCGCAATCAACCCGGCAGCACCCGCGCCTTGCAGAAAATCTCTCCGTTGCATGCTGACGCAATCCTCATTCGGGCTGACCCGCAGAACCCATGCAATGCGGTCCATTGCACAGACGTCGATTGTAGGCCTGGGGTTCCCTCACCTGCGGCGCGCTCTTTGTTTGGCAGTCGCCAGTCGACCTGCAATATTGGTGGACCGCGATGGGTTGGCCAATTATCCAGCCACCGGGAGCAATGCCATGTCTGACCGCTACGGCAGCCCTTTCACCGCACCCGAGCACCGGGCGCTATCGATTGCCAAGTACCGCGACAAGGCCACCGGCTACGACGCTTCGGCAAAGCGCACCTGGCCCATTCGCGTGCGCACCATTGCGCTCCTGCAATTGCAGGCAGGCCAGCGGGTCGTCGATGTCGGCTGCGGCACCGGCCTGAGTTTCGAACTGTTGCGCGATGCGGTCGGTGCGCAGGGCGAAATCGCCGGCATCGAGCATAGCCCCGATATGGCGGCGCTGGCGCGCGCGCGCATCGTCGCGGCAGGCTGGCGCAACATACGCGTGATCGAAGCTGCGGTGGAAGACGCGCAGCTGATCCTGGAGAATACGAACGCCGAAAATACGAACGCCGCACAGTTCGATGCAGCCTTATTCAATTACACCCACGACATCCTGCGCTCACCGCAAGCGGTGGCGAATGTGATTCGTCATCTCAAACCCGGTGCGCGCATCGCGGTGGCGGGCATGAAGTACCCGCCCAAGTGGGTGTGGCCGCTGCGCTGGATCGCGCGCCGCCAAAACCAGTCATACAACGGCAACTACGCCGCACTGGACGCACCGTGGGACACCCTGCTGCCGCACGTAGGCGAATTTTCGATGCGCAGCACGCTGTTTGGCACCGGATACATCGCGCACTGCCGGATACCGCAGCGGCAGCGGTAGTGCGGCCGGGCTATCTGCGGTACATCGACGGTACATCAGCGATATATCAGCGATACAAGCCACCGCCATCGATATCGATCATCATGCCGCTGAGGTAGGACGCCCGCTCCGACGCGCAGTAGACCACCGTGTCGGCGACTTCTTCGGCATGCGCGACGCGGCCGAAAGGCATATTGCTCAACAGTTCTTCCCAGCGTGATTCATCGCCGAACGTGGTCTTGGCGCGCGCCTTGGTCAGCGTGATGATGCGGTCGGTGCGAGTGGCCGCCGGGTTGACGCCGAGCACGCGCACGCCATGATTGACCGAACCGGCGCCGACGCCCTTGGTGAATGCATTTAGTGCCGCGTTTGCCGTTGCACCGCAAATGTAATCAAAGCTCGGCTTGACACCCGCCATGCCGATCACATTGACGATGACACCGCTCTTGCGCTGCATCATGGGCGTGAGCATTTCGCGCGTGAGGTTGATGTAGCCAAAGAGCTTGAGCTCCCATGACTCGCGCCAGCGCGCTTCGTCGATGGTTTCAATCGAACCACCGGGAATCGCCCCGGCATTGTTGACCAGCACGTCGGGCACGCCGCAGGCCGCAGCCAGCGCCTTGGCCGAACCGGGTTTGGAGAGGTCGCAGGCGTGGATCGTCACCTCCACTTTGGCGACCTTGAGGATCTCCGCCTTGGCCTCCGCCAGCTTGGCGGCATCGCGCGAGGCGATGTGGAGGTTGGCGCCTTCGGCGGCAAACGCCTTGGCACACGCGAGGCCGATGCCTTTGGAGCCGCCGGTGATGAGGACCGATTTTCCCTTGAGGCCGGTTTCCATTTTTCTCTCCTTGGTTAAGCGGCAGGGCTTGCGCTGGCGAACCAGTCGGCAATCTGCCGGCCTTGTACAAAAATCACGTCATCGCGCGCCATCAACAGATCAAGCATCTGGTGCAGATAGCCGATGCGGTGCGGCACCGAAATCAAATGCGGGTGCAGGCCCAGGGCCAACACGCGCGGCTGGTGCTTCAACTCGCGCTCGAACGCGGCGACCGTATCGACCAGGCGCTGGTACATCTCGTTCGAAGAGTGTTTCTCCACCGCGTAGATGATGCTGTCGTTGATCTCCAGGTTGTAGGGCATCGCGATCAGCGGGCCGTGCTTGGTGCTCATCCAGTCGGGCAAGTCGTCGATCACCCAGTCGCACACGTAATCGAGGCCGCAGGCCTTGAGGATGTCGGGCGTGTCGTAGGTTTCGCGCAGGCCCGGCGACAGCCAGCCGCGCGGCCGCTCGCCGGTGAAATCGGCGAGCTTGTCGAGGCAGGCCTTGATCAGCGCAGCTTCGTCAGCATGTTTGTCACCGACTGCATGATTGAGCGATTTCTGGTGCATGCCGTGGCCGATGAATTCCCATTTGGCTTTGCGCATCGCCTCGGCGGCCTGCGGGTAGGCGTCGATCACCCCGGCATTGCAGGCGGTGCTGGCCGGCAGGCCGCGCTCGGCGAAGGCCTCGAAAATGCGCGGCATGCCGGCGCGCATACCGTAGTCGGCCCAGGAAAAATTCGGGATATCGGGTTCGGTTTCCTTGCCATGCGGCGGCGTGATGATCTTGCGCGGCATCGGCTCGGTGAACTGCCAGTGCTCGACATTGACCACCAGGTGCACCATCAAGGGCTTGGGTTTGCCGCCGACCTGCATGGGTTTGAGGATCGGGCGATCGCTCGACAAGCGGTAGGGAACGCGGGGATTGGCCATGGCAGTCCTTCAGTGTGCGTCGTGGCGCATCTCCTGCATGATGCGCTTTTTGAATTCGTTGAAATTCTGATCAGTCAAGGTGTCGAGGTTGCGCGGGCGCGGCAGGCCCACCGGGATGCGCGACTGGATCCGGCCAGGACGTGCACTCATCACGTAAATCACGTCGGCCAGCAAAATCGCTTCATCAATGTCGTGGGTCACGAAAATCACCGTCTTGCGCAACTGCTGCCAGACATCCAGGAGGAGTTGTTGCATGGTCAAGCGGGTCTGCGCATCGAGCGCGCCGAACGGCTCGTCCATCAGCAGCAGTTTCGGTTCCATCACCAGCACGCGCGCGATGCCGACGCGCTGCTTCATGCCGCCCGAGAGCTGCACCGGCAAATGCTTGTGAAAGTTTTCCAGGCCGACGTGTTTGAGCGTTGCGCGCGCCTTGGGCTCGTATTGCTCGGGCGCCAGGCCCTGCACCTTGGGGCCGAACATGACGTTCTCCCACACCGACAACCAGGGAAACAGTGCGGCTTCCTGGAACACCACGGCGCGGTCCGGGCCGGGTTGCGTCACCGGGCTGCCGTAAACCGACAATGCACCGCCGGTCACGTTCTCGAAACCGGCCACCATATTGAGCAGGGTGGACTTGCCGCAGCCCGAGGGCCCGAGCAGGGCGGCGAATTCGCCGTCGGCAATCGCGAGGTCAATCTTCGACAAGGCGGTCACCGGGTTGTCGCCCGGATAAACCTTATCGACTGCAGCGAGTTCGATGGCAATCGTCATCAGTGGCTCTGCAGGCGGCGCCAGGTCAGCACGCGCCCTTCGACAACTACAACCAGCCGGTCGCTCAGGTAACCCATCAGCCCGATCGACACCATGTCGGCGATCACCACGTCCATGCGGCCGACGTAATAGGCGTCCCACAACACATAGCCCAGGCCGGATTTCACCGCCACCATTTCAGCCACGATCACTGCCGTCCACGCAATGCCCAGCCCGATGCGCATGCCGGTGAATACTGATGGCAGGGCCGCCGGCAGGATCACGCGGCGCAGCAGCTGCCACTTGCCGGCACCCATCATCAGCGCTGCGCGCACCAGGTTTTTGTCGACGTCACGCGCGCCCTGGGTGGTGTTGACCACGATCGGATAAAACGCGCCAAGGGTGATCAAAAAGATCGCGCCGAAGTCCTTGATGCCGAACAGTGCAATCGAGAACGGCAGCCACGCCGTGATCGGGATCGGCCGCAGCCATTGGATCGACGGGTCCACCAGTTGCGCAGCGATACGGCTCCAGCCGATCAACACGCCCATCGGTACGCCGCCCAGAATAGCGAGCAGGTAGCCCTGGCCGACACGTTGGGTGGAGAACACCAGGTTGCTCCACCAGGTGCCGCTATAGGGGTTGAGCGTGAAGCCGCCGGCGCCAAAGGCCCAGACCCGCCATGCCTCTGCAACCTTGGAGGGTGTGGGGATCACGCCCTCGACCAAAAAGCCGTACGAGCCCAGCCATTGCCACAAGGCAATGCAGAAGACGGGCAAGAGCAACGCCAGCACGGCACGACGGCCGCGCTGTACACCGAGGTTAAGCAACGACATCAGCGATCAGCGGGCGATCGGAGGGCGAAAGCCCTGCGCGCAGCACGCCGCGCACAGTGCATCACGCCCAACCATCAAGCCTCAATCCTCAATCCTCACTTGGCGCCGACATTGCGCGCAAACGAGCCGTCCCAATAGTCACCGATCTCGGCGCTGACGTCTTTTTGGATCACGCCGAGTTTGTGGAACGCTGCGGCCTGGCGCTTGATCTGATCCACAGACACGACACCACCCAGCTTGATCGGTGAGGCGATAGCTTTGGCCATCGGCAATTCTTGGCCGGTGAACTTGGCCACGGCTTCTGCAAACTTGTCCGGCGATGCGGCCAGTTGTTCCATGGCACTGACGTAAGCCCAGACAAAACGCTCAACGGCTGCGCGATTCTTGGTAATGGCATCCTTGGATGCCGCGAGCACGCCGAGTTCGGCACCCACAGACTGCGACTGGCTGTATTCGAGGTTCTTGGCGAAGAAACCGTAGCCTTCATTGACCGGGATGGTTTCAAACGGCTCCCAGGTCACGATGGCATCGACCTCGCCCTTTTTCAGGGCCTGGTTGAAGTTGGCGCCGCCGCCCTGGATCTTGACTTCGGTAAAGCTGTTGTAGGGCACGTTCTTCTCGACCATGGTCGCGGCGAACTGGAACCACACAGCAGAACCGGGCGCAATGCCGATCTTCTTGCCGGCGACGTCGGCCCAGGAATCAAACTTGGCGCCGTTGCGAGCGATCACGTATTTCAGCGAAGAGCCGACGCCCATGATGCCGACCATCGCTTTGGAACCTTGCGAAAGCGCAATCGCCAGATCGGCCGGGCCGACGCTGGCGACGTCGAGCGAACCGGCCAGCATGGCAGTGCGCGCGTCGGCATAGCGGGCAAACTCGACCAGTTTGATCTCCACATTCATTTTCTTGAGGTCATCGGCAATCTGCACCATCGGCACCAGATGGCCGACCTTCTGATAACCGACCGTGAGCGTGACTGGCGCAGGCAAGGCCGCCGGGCGCGGGCCCACGGCAAACGCCGTCAGCGATGTCGTGGCCACCAGCGCAGCCAACCCAAAACGAATCATTGTCTTCATGTGTAACTCCCGATTAACGACCCAAACCAATAACGCCCTCCAGCGAAGCGCTTGTTTTAACACGAAGAGACTTTAAGCTGTGCCAACACGCACCAATCGGCATCTACCCACCCCTTGCCTGTTCGAGCCTGCGGGCGATTGCAATCGCCCGCCAGTTCTGCCCAGCAGCACCAACAATCTTCAAGCCAAGCGGCATGCCGTTCTGATCGACACCCCAGGGAATGCTGATCGCCGGCAGGCCACCCGGGTTGGCCAGCGCGCAAAAGTCCGCCTGCGCAGCGGGCGGGCTTTTGCAGCGGGACTACGCAATCTCGAAAACTTGCTCTGGCGATATCCTGAGATCCGCTTCTGGAGCCAGCCTTGGAGCCTTGCGCGTTAGAACTGCTCCTCCGCCAACGCCAACACTCCCTCCGCCCCGCCGACAATCCCGGCGCGCAGCGCTGCAGCGCGCGGCAGGATGTGATCGGCGTAAAAACGCGCGGTCTTGATCTTGGACGCGTAGAACGGGTCCTTGTCGCCGCCCTCGATTTTCGCCTGCGCCACCAGCGCCGCGCGCGCCATGTTCCAGCCGCCGATCACGGTGCCGGCGAGCATCAGGTAGGGCACGCTGCCGGCATAGACCGCGCGAATGTCTGTCTTGGCACTGGCGGTGATGAAGTCGACTGATTCTTCGAAGGCCTTGCTCGCGAGAATGAGGCTGTCGCGCAAGGCGGCGAAATCGGCGCGCATTTGGGCAGTGAAATTGGGAGGCGCCTTGGTGGCGAGGTCCACACTGGCGAAGCGCGCAAGTTCCGTTTCGGTCTTGCGAATTTGCGCAAGGATGGCACGCGCAGTCTTGCCGCCATCGCGCGCTGTCTTGCGGCCGACCAGGTCGTTGGCCTGGATCGCGGTGGTGCCTTCGTAAATCGTGAGAATGCGCGCATCGCGGTAATACTGCGCCGCACCGGTCTCCTCGATGAAGCCCATGCCGCCGTGCACCTGCACGCCAAGCGAGGCGACCTCGAGGCTCATCTCGGTCGAGAAACCCTTGACCACTGGCACCATGTATTCGTAGAAGGCCTGGTTTTCGGCACGCACCGCCGCATCCGGGTGGTGGTGCGCCGCATCGGACGCGGCCGCCGCGATGTAGCCGGTGGCGCGCGTCGCTTCAGTGAGGGCGCGCATGGTCATGAGCATGCGCCGCACGTCGGGATGGTGAATGATGGTGACAGCCGCGGCCGACCCTTCAACCGCGCGCCCCTGCACCCGGTCCTTGGCGAAGCTGACCGCCTTTTGATAGGCGCTCTCGGCCATCGCCACGCCCTGCATGCCGACCGCGAAGCGAGCTGCGTTCATCATGATGAACATGTATTCGAGGCCGCGGTTTTCTTCGCCCACCAGATAGCCGATGGCGCCCGCCGTCCCGTCGGCGCCCACCCCCACTTCTCCCTTGCCGTCGCCAAACACCAGCACCGCCGTCGGGCTCGCCTTGATGCCGAGCTTGTGTTCGATCGACGCGCAAAACACGTCATTGCGTTTGCCCAGCGAGCCATCGGCGTTGACCAGAAACTTCGGGCAGATGAACAGCGAGATACCCTTGACCCCGGCCGGCGCGGTCGGGGTGCGTGCCAGCACCAGATGGACCAGGTTCTCGGCCATGTCGTGCTCGCCCCAGGTGATGAAAATCTTCTGGCCGGAGTGGCGATAGCTGACGTCCGGCTGCGGCACCGCGCGCGAGCGCACCAAGGAGAGGTCGGAGCCGGCCTGCGGCTCGG
>JANLTL010000487.1:0-5376 GCA_031362905.1 Burkholderiales bacterium
ATCGGCGAAGAAAAATAAGTGGTGGCGAGCAGGCCGTGCAGGGTGAACACGGGTTCGAGCGCTGCTTCAATGCTGGCCAGCACTACCGGCATGTATTCGGGCTTGCAACCTGCCATCACCGCATTGATGGCGACTTTCTCGACCGTGCACTCGGCCAGATTGGGCGGTATCAGGCCGACCACTTCGCCGGGCGCGCGCGTGGTGCCAGCGAGCATGCGCAGCACCCGCACGTCAGTGGGCGGCACCACCGGCAGGCCGTCACTCCAGCCGCGCTCGAAACAGACTTCGACCGCATCGTCGTATTGGCCAAACTCGACCTTGCGCGATTGGATGCCGGGCTCGCCGAACCGCACCTGCAGGTATTCGGCCAGGCCCGGCTCGACACTCTTCGAGCCGCATCCGGGGCGCAGCGCCGGCATGCCTTCACCCAGTTCCGCAATACCGGTAACACGGCGCCATTCGTTGATGTCCCAGCCTTCGGTGCGCGACACCTCGACACCGTTGTCAAAGCGAATCAGGGTCGGCACGATCTCGATCTGATGGCGAAACGCGGCACCGAGCTCACGATCATCGACGACGCCGTCGAGTTGTTCCGGGAAGCCCGGGTCATCCTGCGAGTACACCCGGAACGCCGGGTCACGCGCGGCCAGCGTACGCATGACCGGCACCACCAGCTCGCAGGTCGGGCAATCGCGCTTGGCAAATACCGCCAATATCGAGGCCGCACTCATCTGACTGCCAGCTTCCGACAGTGGTAAGCCCTGAACCACGACTGCACATTGTGTGCTGAAACCATTCTGCCCCCTTATGACATGAACCTGATTTGACTATAGCGTACAACATCGACGCGGGGCGGCCTCGTAGAATGCGCCGATGCGCCTGGTCCTGATCTGCTTCGCCTTCGGTTGCACGCTGCTACAAGCGCAGGCGCTGCTGCCGGCGTGGACGCTGCTGGTGGCAGCCACTTGCGGCGCGCTGATCCTGACGTGGGCGGGCGCGACACTGGCGTCCGGCGGCGCGCCTGCCATCGCCCTGACTGGCTCAGTCACGCAGGGCAGCGCTGTGCAAACCCACGGCGTGATGGCGTCGCAGTCGCAGCCGCTGCCGCTGCGCACCACCGCCTGGTTGGCAGCGGCGGCATTTTTGCTGGGCTTTGCCTGGGCTGGCGCGACTGCCCACTGGCGTCTGCACGATGCCTTGCCCACCGAGTGGGAAGGCCGTGACATCGACGTGATCGGTGTGATCGCTTCGTTGCCGCAGCCGTTCGAGCGCGGGGTGCGTTTTGAGTTTGAGGTCGAAACGCGGCTCTCCCCTGGCGCTGTGGTACCGCGCCATTTGCTGCTGGCCTGGTATGGTGGTTATGGTGGTGACGAAATCAACAGCGTGGCGCCAGTGCATGCGGGCGAGCGCTGGCGGCTCACGGTGCGCTTGCGCAAGCCGCATGGCAATGCCAACCCACATGGCTTCGACTACGAGGCCTGGCTGCTCGAACGTGGCGTGCGCGCGACCGGCTACGTGCGCCCTGCTGCGCGTACCGGGGCGCGTGCCGCTTTACCGTCTGACGCACGTGCTGGTGGCGACGCTGGCACAGCAGGGGGTACCCAAGCGAGCGCGAGCAATACGCGGCTCGAACCCTTCGTCTGGTCAATCGGCACAGCAGTCGATCGCACCCGCGAACTCATCCGCGCACGCTTGCTCAACGCGCTCGATGATGCGCCCTACGCCGGCGTGATCGTCGCGCTCGCGGTCGGCGACCAGCGCGCGATAGACAGCGCCGACTGGGAACTCTTCGCACGCACCGGCGTGAGCCATTTGATGAGCATCTCGGGCCTGCATGTGACGATGATCGCGAGCCTGGGCGCCTGGCTGGTCTTCACGCTGTGGCGGCGCTCGGAACGCTTGACACTCTGGCTGCCCGCGCCCAAGGCCGCAGCCGCTGCGGGCGCGCTCACCGCCCTGCTCTACTGCCTGCTGGCAGGCTGGGGCGTGCCAGCGCAACGCACGCTTTACATGCTGCTGGTGGCGGCATGGGCCTTGTGGCGTGGCTGGTTTGGCTCCGGCTCGCGGGTGCTGGCCATCGCCCTCGGCGTGGTGTGCGTGCTTGACCCGTGGGCGCCGCTGTCGGCGGGCTTCTGGCTCTCATTTGGAGCGGTGGCGCTGCTCCTGCTCGCCGGCAACACGCGCAATTTCTCCGGTGCGGGTAGCAGCTTGCGGATTGCGTCTGCGGGCGGCGCCAGTGGGCAGCGTGGCCACTGGCTCGCCATCGCGATACGCGCGCAGCTGGCCATTACCCTGGGTCTGACGCCGCTCACGCTCGCGCTGTTTGGTCAGGTGTCGCTAGCCGGACCGCTTGCCAATGCGCTGGCGATTCCCCTGGTGAGCTTTGTCGTGACGCCACTGGCACTGGCGGCCGCGGTGGTGCCATTTGACACGGTGGCCACGCTCGGGCATTGGGTCACAGAGTGGCTGATGGCCTATCTCGAATGGCTCAATGGTTTCGAATGGGCGGTGTGGCAGCGCGCCGAGCCGCCATGGTGGGCGGTGCTGCTCGCCCTGCTGGGGGCCAGCTGGTGCCTGATTCCGTGGCCTCTGGCGTGGCGCCTGCAGGGTGTGGTGTGGATGATGCCGCTGGTGTTGTTGCCCGCGCCCAAACCGGCAGCAGGCGACCTGTGGCTGACGGTACTCGATGTCGGCCAGGGCCTGGCAATGGTGGCGCGCACGCGCGAACACACATTGCTCTACGACACCGGGCCGCGCTACTCACCGGATGCCGACAGCGGCAATCGCGTGGTGGTGCCCTTCCTGCGCGGCGAAGGCGTGAACCGGCTTGACGGCATGGTGGTCACCCACGACGACATTGATCACTCCGGCGGCGCGCGGTCGGTACTGCGCGCGGTGCCAACCACATGGATCAGCAGCCCGCTGCGCGCGACGCACCCGCTGCTGCAAAGTGGCGTGGAACATCGCGCCTGCACAGCCGGCCAGAAGTGGGAGTGGGATGGCGTGGTATTCGAGATGCTGCATCCGCGCGCGATCGATCATCTGGTTGATGACACTCCCGCTACTGCGACTCCTGCCCCACCCGCCAGCACCGCGCGGGCCAAGCGCGACAACATGATGAGCTGCGTGTTGCGCATTAGCGCGCAGGGCCGCACGGCGCTATTGACCGCCGACATCGAGGCCGACGTGGAAGGCTTGCTGGTGGCAAGCGGTACGCCGCTGCACAGCGATGTCATGATCGCGCCGCATCACGGCAGCAAGACTTCATCGACGGCAGCGTTTTTGGCTGCGGTGAATCCCCAGACCATTGTGATCCCGGTTGGCTATCGCAACCGCTTTCGCCATCCTGCGCCCGAAGTGCTGGAGCGTTATCGCACGACAGGCGCCCACCTGCTGCGTACCGATGCCGATGGAGCCGTGACGTTGCACTTTACGGCCGCTGGGGTGGCAGCCGAAGCATGGCGTCAGCGGCGCGCACGCTATTGGCATGCGCGCTAGCATTCAGCCAATTTGCCGTCGGGCCTGGAGCCCTTGAGCAAAGCCAGTCTTGCGAGATTACATCGCGGATAGTGGCTTCCACCAACGATCTTGCCACGCCACAGAGCGGGCAGAGTGACGCCCGGTCGTGGCCGGGGTAGCGCGTAGCACCTTTTCAGAGATTTCCCCCTTGTGTGCGTTACCCCCTTGAAATCCTTTTTGGCATCCCCAGTTAACGCGCGGAATCCCATATTTGCAGTGGAGTTATTGATGCAAGACCAGAACAATTCAGCCAAAAATCAAGCGGCGACAGACGCTGCGGCCAACCCTGCTGTTGCGGCGCAAGCCCTTGACGCAGGCGCGGCAGGCGCAGTGCCGCCCGCTCCAACGCCGGAGGAGCGCATCGCCACCCTCGAAGCCGACCTCGCCAAAGCGAAGGAAGACTTTCTGCGCGCCAAGGCCGAGACCGAGAATGTGCGCCGGCGCGCGCAGGAAGACATCGCCAAGGCACACAAGTACGGAGTTGAGAGTTTTGCCGAGGCCCTGGTTCCGGTGAAGGACAGCCTGGACGCGGCAACGGCCGACACCAGCGGGTCGGTCGAGGCCCTCAAGAACGGCGTCGAACTCACGCTCAAGCAACTTCAGGCGGCCTTCGACAAAGGCAAGGTCGTGATGCTTGATCCAGCAGGAGAAAAATTCGACCCTGCCAAGCATCAGGCCATCTCGATGGTCGAGGCGGAAGGCGAGCCTAATCGCGTCGTCACCGTGCTGCAAAAGGGCTATTTGATTTACGACCGTGTGCTGCGGCCGGCGCTGGTCACGGTGTCAAAGGCAAAACAGGAGCAGCCTGCCGCATAGGTTGCCTGACTGGCAGGCGGCGCGCACCAGGCAGTTGCCGTAAAAGCCCTTGAATTCGAGGGGATTCGAACCATATTCAAGGCATCTTAATTTCGCATTGCAGGAGAAAACAACATGGGCAAAGTAATCGGCATTGACCTCGGCACCACCAATTCGTGCGTCGCCATTCCCGACGGCAATACCGTCAAGATCATCGAAAACTCCGAAGGCGCGCGCACCACGCCGTCAATCATCGCCTATCTGGACGATGGCGAGATCGTGGTCGGCGCGTCGGCCAAACGCCAGGCAGTAACCAACCCGAGAAATACGCTGTACGCGGTCAAACGCCTTATTGGCCGCCGCTTTGAAGAAAAGGAAGTGCAAAAGGACATCGCCCTGATGCCCTACGCCATCGTCAAAGCCGACAACGGCGACGCTTGGGTCGAAGTGCGCGGCAAGAAAATGGCGCCGCCGCAGGTCTCGGCCGAAGTGCTGCGCAAAATGAAGAAGACCGCTGAAGACTACCTTGGCGAAGAGGTCACCGAGGCTGTGATCACGGTGCCGGCCTATTTCAACGACAGCCAGCGTCAGGCGACCAAAGATGCCGGCCGCATCGCCGGGCTGGAGGTCAAGCGCATCATCAACGAGCCGACCGCGGCAGCGCTCGCCTTTGGCCTCGACAAGGATGGCGGTGACCGGAAGATCGCCGTATATGACCTGGGCGGCGGCACCTTCGACGTCTCGATCATCGAGATTGCCGACGTCGATGGCGAGAAGCAGTTTGAAGTACTCTCGACCAACGGTGACACCTTCCTCGGCGGCGAAGACTTCGACCAGCGCATCATGGACTACCTGGTGGACGAGTTCAAGAAGGATCAAGGCGTCGATCTCAAGAAGGACATGCTGGCGTTGCAGCGCCTGAAAGACGCGGCCGAGAAAGCCAAGATCGAACTGTCGTCGAGCCAGCAGACCGACATCAGCCTGCCCTACATCACGGCCGACCAGTCGGGACCGAAGCATCTCTCGATCAAGCTGACCCGCGCCAAGCTCGAGAGCCTGGTC
>JANLTL010000524.1:0-3020 GCA_031362905.1 Burkholderiales bacterium
TGGCATGAACAGACGCGACACCGTACTTGCATCGATCGCGCTTGGGATGTCACCATTCTCCTCGTTCGCGCAACAGCAGGCAAAAGTCTGGCGCATCGGCTTGCTGTCATCCCTTGCCGGCCCGAACCAAGTCACCGACGCCCTCCGCGACCAACTGCGCATCCTCGGATACGTCGAAGGGCAGAATCTGGCATTCGAGTACCGCTGGTCGGCGGGAGCCGATGCGCGTCTGCCGGAAATGGCGGCCGAGTTGGTGCAACTCAAAGTCGATGTCATCGTGACCCATGCCGGTTTGCCGCCTGCCGCAGCCAAGCGCGCGACCAGCACCATCCCGATCGTCACCATGGCGACGGCCGATCCGGTCGGCCAGGGCCTGGTCGCGAGCCTCGCCCGCCCCGGCGGCAACCTCACTGGCCTGAGCATGATGTCGACCGACCTCACGGGCAAGCGGGTCCAGTTGCTGCGCGAGTTCGTTCCCAAGGCGACCCGGATTGCCGTGCTGGCCATGAAAGGCACGCCCGCCACCCCGCTTTTTCTCGAGCAGATGCACGCGGTGGCGCAGCAGTTGGGCCTGACGCTTGCCGTCCACGAAATCAACCAGGCAGCGGCACTCACAGGCGCGTTCGCTGCCATGCAGCGCGCCGGCGCCCAGGCCCTGATCGTGCAGCAAGCCCCGTTTACCTCTGCCAATCGCAAGCTGATCGTGGCCCTCGCAGCCAAACAGCGCCTGCCTTCGATGTTCGATATTCGCATCTTTGTGGATGAGGGCGGCCTCATGTCCTACGGACCCGACCTCATCGATCTGGCCCGCCGCGCCGCGCTCTATGTGGACAAGATTTTCAAGGGTCGCAAGCCTGCCGACCTGCCGGTGGAGCAACCCACCAAATTCGAACTGTTTATCAATCATGGAACCGCCAAGGCGCTCGGTTTGAAGATCCCGCAGTCCTTGATGATCAGTGCCGACAAGATAATCGAGTAGGGAAGCGATTCACCCCGGGGTGGCCGGCGTCAACGATGCGCCTTGCAAGCCCGTTCGATTCCCCATCGCTCTCAAAGCAGTGGGATCCAAAAGCATCATCGACCGCTCTACACACAGCGTGGCGCGGTGATGTATTTGTGTTCATGGGGGGGTGACAAGCCTACCGGGCAGCGGTATATCAACAGCGCATTGAAAATGGCACGAGGTAGTGAAACGCTGCAGGGCGAAATTTCACTCAGGTGGCACTAGCTGAAGAATCGCTTCCACCATGGCCTACAACCGATGAGCCTCCAAGATTGGCTCCTGGAGCGGCTCTTGGCTTATTAATCGTTCCCAAAAACATGACAGCCTCGTCAGAGGCATGTTTTTTTCATGATTCTTGAAATTCTCGATAAGCGCCGTTTCGGTCACACGCAATCGTCTGCGTCGCTCAGCCTCGTCCGGAGGTCGAGTTCGATCAGCATGCGGCTTGGTGACGAATGACCTTCGCCCGCCACGGCAGACTTTGCTCGTCTGGGACAGCCAGTGCCGGATTGAGGCTACGACAAGGGAAATTCATGTGCGTTACGCGTGCGCGTACCGCACGTCTCCATGACTCTAATCCTTCCGTTGCGATCGACCAGCTCGCCGCGCTGGGCCTGGGTTTCGCGTGGTGATAGCAGAGCCGGCACATTTGGCGCAGGTTGAGCTCATCGACTTCTGCGCCAGTTGTGCTTGGAATGTTTGGGCACAATAGCCGCCAGGGGAGAGGCAAATGAATAAACGCCGCAAACTGGTCATTGCGCTTGGTGCGGGGTCTGTCGCTGCGCCGCTGGGCTTATTCGCTCAACAGCAGAGCAAAGTCTGGCGGATCGGTCTCCTCGCGCTCACGTCCGGTCCGGACGAAATGACGGAAGCCTTCCGCGCGCAGCTCCGCACACTGGAATACGTCGAAGGAAGCAACCTTTCGATCGAGTACCGTTGGGGCGCCGGGAAGGCAGAACGCCTGCCGGATCTGGCCGCGGAATTGGTGCGGCTCAAGGTGGATATCATCGTGACGAGGGCCACAGTTGTCGCCATGGCTGCCAAGCGCGCGACCAGCACCATCCCCATCGTCATGGCGGGGTCGGCCGACCCCGTCGGGCCGGCGTGATTGCGAACCTCGCCCGCCCCAGCGGCAACGTCATGGGCGTAGCGCGGAACTCGACGGAGATTGTCGGCAAGCGGCTCCAATTGTTGCGCGAGCTCGTTCCCAAGGCCACGCGCATTGCGACCCTCGTTTGGGAAAAAACCCTTACCAAGCCGCTGTTTCTCGACGAAGTCCGGGCGGCGGCGCGACTGATGGGCATCACTCTTATCCACCAGGAGGTCAACACGACCGAGGCGCTCGCGGGCGCGTTCGACGTCATGCAACGCGAGCGCGCCCAAGCACTGATCGTGCCGACCTCCCCGTTCATCACTAACAATCGCAAGCAGATCCTGGAGCTCGCGGGGAAGCACCGCTTGCCGACGATGTTCGAATACCGCTTACTTGTAGATGAAGGCGGGCTCATGTCTTACGGACCCAGCGATATCGAGATGGGCCGCCGCGCCGCATACTACGTGGACCGCATCCTGAAAGGCGCCAAGCCCGCCGATTTGCCGGTCGAGGAACCCACGAAATATGAATTGATCATCAATGGCAAAACGGCGAAAGCATTGGGCGTCAAAATTCCGCAGTCGCTCTTGATCAGCGCCGAAAAGGTGATCGAATGAGACCGCGAATGACCGGTTTGTAGAAAATCGACTGACCGGATCGGGTCGAGAGCGCCAGTTCGCGTATTCCCGATACCGGCAGTAGTCCAGCCGGTGGTGCAATCAGAACAAATTGTTGAAGTGCTTGCCGGTCTTGGTGCGCTAGATCGCGAAATCGGTTTTGTCCAAAGTCGCTATATCAACGATGCCAAGCCGCTCGGCGAGCACCACCAGGGTTGCATCGGCCAGGTCCGCTTGCGGATATTTTCGCGTGATCTCGATCAACCGGGTTGCGTCACTGTCGCGAACGTCCTCCAGGTGCAGGAAC
>JANLTL010000547.1:0-1510 GCA_031362905.1 Burkholderiales bacterium
GGGACCGCCGCTACCTTTGTCCCGGAATTTTCCAAGGCGATGGCCGCGCTCAAGAAAGGTGAATTCACCCAAACGCCGGTGAAAACCCAGTTCGGCTTTCACATCATCCGCCTCGACGATCTACGCGACACGCAACTGCCGTCGATCGAAGAAGCCCGGCCGCGCATCATGGAGAAACTGCAACGCGACCAGTTTGCCAAAATGCTCAGCGATTTGCGCAGCAAGGCCACCATCGAGTAAGGCCACCTCCCGGGAATAGGAAAATGCCACCCTCGCGGTGGCATTTTCGTTTTCGGTGTCGCCTCCACCTGTCTTGACGGCGCCCCATGCTATGCTTGGTCAATAGTCACCCTAAATCGAACATATGACACTGACAGAACTTCGCTATATCGTGGCCGTAGCCCGCGAGCACCATTTCGGGCGCGCAGCCGAGGCCTGTTTTGTCAGCCAGCCCACGCTCTCGGTGGCGATCAAGAAACTCGAAGACGAACTTGGCGTTGCCTTGTTTGAACGGGGCAGCAATGAAACCGTGGTCACGCCGGTAGGCCAGGAAATCGTGGTGCAGGCGCAGCGCGTGCTCGAACAAGCCGCCACCATCAAGGAGCTGGCCAAGCAGGGCCGCGATCCGCTCGCCGGCCCGTTGCGCCTGGGCGTGATCTACTCGATCGCGCCCTACCTGCTGCCGCTGCTGGTGCCGAAGATCATCAAATCGACGCCGGGCATGCCCCTGGTGCTCGAAGAAAACTTCACTTACCGCCTGCTTGAAATGCTCAAGAACGGCGACATCGATGTCGCCCTGCTGGCGCTGCCGTTCGCCGAGGCGGGGCTGGTGATGCAGCCGCTCTATGACGAGCCCTTCATGGTGGCGCTGCCGGCCGGCCACGCCTGGGAGGGACGCCGGGCGATTCCCGCCAGCGACCTCAAGAAGGAAACCATGCTGCTGCTCGGCGCCGGCCATTGCCTGCGCGACCAGGTGCTGCAGGTGTGCCCGGAGCTGATGCGTTTTTCGTCAAGCAGCGCCGAAGGCATCCAGAAGACCTTCGAAGGCTCGTCGCTGGAAACCATCAGGCACATGGTGGCCTCGGGAGTCGGCCTCACGGTGCTGCCGGCCTCGGCGGTACCGGTGGCCAACGCGCGCAAGAGAGATCTGATCGTGTACCGGCCGTTCACGGCGCCAATACCGGACCGGCGCATCGCCCTGGTCTGGCGCAAGAGCTACAACCGCGCCTCGGCGATAGAGACGCTGCGCAACTGCATCGTCGGCTGCGGTCTGCATGGTGTGCACATGCTCGACGCGAAGTCCGAGGTACTGCATTAGCCCAGCACTGGCCTGGTTCCTCGCGGCATTGGCCTGTTGCTGCACCGGCTGATTGCCTGGCGCACGCGTACTTCGCGAACCGCCTGAACCAAACCGCAATTGCTTATTGGTACTCATCACCCTAGAATCCGCAGGTGCCAAACGCACCTCAAGGAGAAATCATGACCGCACGCCAACCCGCCACTCACCTTT
>JANLTL010000561.1:0-8871 GCA_031362905.1 Burkholderiales bacterium
AGAAGCTGTCCGCCGATCTGGAGACACTGCGGTCGTTTTATTTCAACCGCTGGTATCTCGAATACAACCTCGAATCAACGCAGGTTTCAATCACGCCAGACAAGCAGGACATCTACATCACGGCTACTCTTCGGGAGGGCAAAAAGTACACCGTCTCGGACATCAGGATGGGCGGCAACACCATCCTTCCACCTGCCGATTTGCTGCGGCTTGTTCAGTTGAAGCCTGGTGAGGTGTTTAACGGCGAAAAGATGGCGGCGTCGACCAAGAAGATTCAGGAGCGTTTGGGCAACGAAGGATATGCGTTTGCCAATGCCAATGCAGCGCCGGAAATCGACCGTGACAAGCAGACGGTTGCATTCACCATATTTATCGACCCGGGGCGCCGGGTGTACGTGCGGCGCGTCAGTGTTGCCGGTAACACACGTACGCGCGACGAAGTGGTGCGCCGCGAGATGCGCCAGATCGAAGGCGCGTACTACGACGGTGAAAAGATTGCAGATTCGAAAAAACGGATTGACCGGCTCGGGTATTTCAGCAACACTGAAATTGAGACACCGGCGGTGGCCGGTACACCTGATCAGGTGGATGTGAACGTTCGAATTACCGAAAAACCCACCGGCCAGTTGTTGCTCGGGGCGGGTTTCTCGAGTGCCGAAAAAGTGGTTCTGCAAACCTCCATTTCACAGGCCAACGTGTTTGGTAGTGGTAACACCATCGGCGCGTCGATCAGCACCAGCCGGTCCAACAAGACCTATTCACTGTCTCAAACCAATCCCTATTTCACTGTGGATGGCATCAGCCGTTCATTCTCGTTATATCACCGTGACTTCAATGCGGCCGCACTCAACGCAGGCGACTACAAAACCACCAGCACCGGTTTCAGCGTCGGCTTCGGTTACCCGGTCACGCCGATCGACACCTTGATCTTCAGTCTCGCACCGGACGTGACGACTTACGCCTTGGGTTCTGCGCCGCCGATATCGATTGCAAATTTTGTCGCCACCTTTGGCAACAGCGTCACCAGTCTTGCAACCACCGCCACCTGGCTTCGTGACACGCGTGACAGCGCGACCTACACGCGCAGTGGACGTTTTCTCAACAGTTCCGTCGAAGTTGGCCTGCCGGGTGGCAGCGTGCAGTACACCCGGTTGAATGTGGCCGACCGATGGTTTTTCCCCCTTTCCGCCAATACCACTCTTTTTCTGCGTGGTGAAATAGGGATTGCGCGCTCCTTCGGCAGCAAGCCTCTGCCGTCGTTTAAAAAGTTTTTTGGGGGCGGCATTGGATCCGTGCGCGGCTATGAGACCAATACGCTGGGGCCGCGCGATACGGATCTGAGCATTCTTGGGGGCGAGCGCAGGGTGAGCGCGACAGCAGAACTCCTGTTTCCTTTTCCCGGACTGGCGCGTGACCGCTCGGTGCGTCTCCTGACCTTTGTAGACGCCGGTCAGGTGTCAGGCCCCGGCGCAATTTCGGGAGGCGGCATGCGGTCGTCCACAGGGTTTGGCCTTGACTGGAATTCCCCGTTTGGCCCATTGCGTTTCAGCTTTGCCACACCGCTGAATTCGAAAGAGAATGACCGCCTGCAGCGCCTGCAATTTACGGCAGGGACAACTTTTTAACATGGCATTTTCTATCGTGGCACAATCACGTTGTTATGGTCTGGAGTATTTCCTTTGAACGCAAAGTATTTTTCATTGGCTGCCTTGTTCTGCGCAGTTTGCGGTTTGGCGAGTCCTGTCTTGGCGCAGAGCAAAATCGGTTTTGTGAATACGCAACGCATTTTTGACGAATCCGAGCCGGCCAAACGCGCCTCGAAAAAATTGGAAGGCGAATTTGCCAAGCGTGAGAAAGAGATCAATGATCTCGGTACGCGCCTGCGCACCGAAGGCGAGAAACTTGAGAAGGATGGCCCGGTGCTGTCAGAGTCGCAGCGCAATCAGCGCCAGCGCGTGGTTGCGGACCTCGATCGCGAATTTCAGCGCAAGCAGCGTGAGTTTCGTGAGGACGTGAACCAGCGCCGCAACGAAGAACTGTCAGCAGTGTTGCAACTGGCGAATGCCACACTGAAAGACATTGCGGCCAAGGAAGGCTACGATGCCATCTTTCAAGATGCAGCCTATGCCAATCCCAAACTCGACGTGACGCAAAAGGTGCTTGAGGCGCTAAAGTCGAAGTGAGTGCCGATGCCCGGGCCATTCACACTCGATGAACTGGCGCGGCGCACCGGTGGACGCATTGTCGGCGATGGCGCTATCCTGATCCGGCGGACGGCCACACTCAATTCGGCAGATGCGACGGCGATTGCCTTTTTCGCAAACCGCAAATACCGCAGTGAGGTCGAACAGACTTCTGCTGCCGCATTGATCTTGGCGCCGGGGGATATCGGTCTGACGTCGAAGGCGCTTCTGGTGCATGACAATCCCTATGCCTGCTTTGCAGCGGTAGCGCAGTTGCTCGATGGAAGTGCGCGTCAACCCGTCGGGATTGACCGCTCGGCAGTGATTGCGTCAAGCGCGCGGATCGCGCCAAACGCGTCGATTGGCGCACATGTCTCTGTAGGAGCGGGCGCATCGATCGGTGCCAATGCGTTGATCTATCCGAACGTCACGATATATCCGGGTACGGTGATCGGTGCCAACACCACCATTCACGCGGGTGCGGTGATTGGCAGCGATGGCTTTGGGTTCGCGCCGGATCGGGGCCGCTGGATCAAGGTGCCGCAAACCGGGCGTGTGGTAATCGGCGACGATGTCGAGATTGGCGCCGGCACCACGATTGACCGTGGTGCGCTTGACGATACCGTGATCGAAGATGGGGTCAAGCTCGACAATCAGATTCAGATTGGTCACAACGTGCGCATTGGTGCCCATACCGCAATGGCCGGCTGCGTAGGTGTTGCGGGTAGCGCGGTGATTGGTGCCCATTGCACCTTTGGTGGCGGCGCCATTGTGCTCGGGCACGTGACGATCGTCGATCATGTGCATGTGACTGCGGGATCGCTGGTCACCAAGTCAATCGACTCTGCGGGTCGCTACGGCGCTTCCCTGCCCGCCACGGCGAATCGCGAGTGGCTGAAAAATGCCGCGCACTTGCGCCACCTCGACACGATGGAAGCACGCATCCGCGTGCTTGAGGGCGGGCTCCGATCCTTGCTGGAGGCTGCCCAAGTCAAGCGAGTGACGCAGCCAGTCGCCACGCCTACGTCAACACCAATCGCACCGGAGCAATGATCATGACCCCGATGGACATTCACGCCATCCTCGAACACCTGCCGCACCGCTATCCCATGCTGCTGGTGGACCGGGTGATTGATGTCGAAGCAGGAAAATATATTCATGCTCTCAAAAACGTCAGCGTGAACGAGCCGTTTTTCAACGGTCACTTTCCGCACCACCCGGTGATGCCGGGCGTGCTGATCCTCGAAGCGCTGGCCCAGGCGGCCGCAATCCTTTCGTTCAAGACACTCGACAGCAAGCCCGATGACAAGTCGGTCTATTACTTCGTCGGCATTGATGGCGCGCGTTTCAAGCGCCCGGTGATGCCGGGAGATCAACTGCATTTGCATGCAGTGATGGATGGTCCGGTTCGGCGCGGCATGTGGAAGTTCAGTGCTGAGGCAAAGGTCGATGGAGTCGTTGTCACGGCAGCCTCGCTGATGTGTACGGTGCGCCGCATTGAGTTGGCAGAAGCGACTCGCTCAGTAGCGCTGGCGCCATTGGCGGGCAACGTGGCCACGCCATCAGCGCCTTCCGCCGGGCCGTCTTCCCCTTTGGGGTGCTAAAGTTGGCGGCGATTCACCCCACTGCGATTGTCGACGCCGGTGCCGAGCTGGCGGACGATGTCGAGATCGGCGCCTATTCCCTGATTGGCGCCAAGGTGCGCATCGGTGCGGGGTCGCGCATCGGCCCGCACTGCGTGATTGAGGGGCCTACGACGATGGGTCGCAACAACCGCGTGTGGCAGTTTTGCTCTCTCGGCGCGGCACCGCAGGACAAAAAATACGCTGACGAAGACACATCGCTGGAAATTGGCGACGGCAACACGATTCGCGAATTCTGCACCTTCAATCGTGGCACGGCACAAGATGCAGGGGTGACGCGCTTGGGCAACGACAACTGGATCATGGCCTATGTGCATCTCGCCCACGACTGCCAGATCGGCCATCACACCATCTTCGCCAACAACGCGCAACTGGCCGGACACGTGCATGTGGGTGATTTCGCAATACTCGGTGGCTTCACTGTGGTGCACCAGTTTGTGCGCATTGGCGCGCATGCGCTCTCCGGCATGGGCTCGATCCTGTTCAAGGATTTACCGCCCTACGTCACCTGCGCGGGCAATCCGGCGTCGGCGCATGGAATCAATACAGAAGGACTGAAGCGCCGCGGCTTTGCGGCAGTGCAGATTGACACACTGCGCCGGGCGTACAAAACCTTGTACAAGAGCACGCTCACTCTTGAAGAAGCCAAGCGCGAATTGAGTACTTTGAAGGCAGACGAGATCAAGCCCCTTCTCGAATTCCTAGCTGCGGCGACACGCGGCATCGTACGCTAGGCTCCCCGTGACGAATGGCACGCCACGCATCGCCATGGTTGCCGGCGAAGCGTCCGGCGATTTGCTGGCGGCGCACTTGATAGCCGCGATCAAGCAACACACCCCCGGTGCACGTTTCATGGGTATCGGCGGGCCCCGCATGCAGGCCGCAGGCTTCGATGCCTGGTGGCCAGGTGAAAAGCTCGCGGTACGCGGTTACGTCGAAGTGCTACGTCACTATGCGGAAATTACCGGTATCCGGCGCCGGCTCGCGCAGCGTCTGCTGATTGAGAAACCTGACTTGTTCATCGGTGTGGATGCGCCCGACTTCAATCTTGATCTCGAATTAAGCCTGCGAGACGCCGGTATCTCCACGTGCCACTACGTCAGCCCCTCGATCTGGGCATGGCGTGGCGGGCGCATGGACAAGATTCGCCGTGCAGCGGGCCACGTGCTGTGTCTGTTCCCGTTCGAAGAATCGTTGTACGCCAAGGCGCGCGTACCCGCCAGCTACGTGGGCCATCCGCTTGCCGATATGATCGGTCTGGAAGCTGGCGACGATGCCGCTCGATCCGCTGCCCGCGGCACGCTGGGTTTGCCGCAGGAAGCGCCGGTGGTAGCCCTGCTGCCAGGGAGCCGGGAGTCCGAACTGCGCTATTTGGCCGGACGCTTTCTGCGTGCGGCATTGTTGATGGCAGCCCAGCGGCCGCAATTGCATTTTGTTGTACCGTTTTCCAGCGCCGAAACCGAGGCCCAGTGGCGCACCACGCAAGCTGCTGCGGGTCTCGATCGGGCGCAGGCCGGGCGCTTCACGCTCGTGCAACGCGCATCACATGTGGCGCTGGCGGCCTGTGACCTTGCATTGGTGGCAAGTGGCACTGCGACGCTGGAGTCCGCGCTGATGCGCCGTCCGATGGTGATTGCCTACAACATGGCGCCGCTGTCGTGGGCCATGATGCGGCGCATGAAATACCAGCCCTGGGTCGGGCTGCCCAATATCCTGTGCGGCGAATTTGTGGTGCCGGAATTTTTGCAATGCGAGGCTGCACCAGAAAATCTCGCGCAAGCGCTGTTGAACTTGCTCGATGACCGTGCCTTGCGCGGGCGCATTGCCGAGCGTTTCGATGTCCTGCATCGCGCCCTGCGTCTCGACGCTGCGGCGCGCGCCTCGGAAGTGGTAGAGCGCTTGCTGCAGGCGCCGGCAACGCACACTCCACCAGTGTCGTCCGCAGCGCAAGGGCAGGCGTAGAATCGCTTATGACCTCTGCGCCTCTCGGCACCCGCGTCCCAAACGATGCTGCGGCGAGTGCTGATCCAATTTATATGGCCGACCCGGTAGAAGCCGCCGATCTGCTTTCCGGTATTGACCGTCAGTGGCGCAAGATCAAGCCCTTGCGCAAAGCGCCATCGCAAAAGGGCTTGCTGATTTGCGGCGTGGATGAAGCCGGGCGTGGGCCGCTGGCAGGGCCGGTCTATGCGGCGGCGGTGGTGCTCAATCCCAGGAAGCCGATTCGCGGGCTTGATGACTCAAAAAAGCTGAGCGCCAAGGAGCGTGAGCGCCTTGCCGTGCGCATCCAGACCGAAGCGCTGGCCTTCGGTATTGCGACGGCGACCGTCGACGAGATTGACCGCATGAACATCCTCAATGCCAGCCTGCTGGCGATGCGACGCGCGGTCGAAAAATTATTGATCGTGCCTGACGAAGTATGGGTCGATGGCAATTATGTGCCGCTCATCAGCTATACCGCACGGGCCATCATCAAGGGAGATTCCCTGGTTGCGGCCATCTCTGCGGCGTCGATTCTTGCCAAGTCGGCGCGCGACCGCGAACTGGTGGCGTTGGCGCGCCAGTACCCCGATTACGGCTTCGAGCGCCACAAGGGCTATGCGACCCAATTGCATCTGGCCCGTATCCGCGAATATGGGGCCTGCCCGGCGCACCGGCGCAGCTTTGCACCGGTCAAGCACATTCTCGGCGAATTGCTCTGAGCCTTGGCGCAACGGGCGCTTTTCCGATCCCAGCCTCACGCTGCCGCAGGTCGCGAGCGCGGTCACTGTTACTGCCTGCGTCATGACACATGCCGGGAGGGCGCGTGCGTCAAGGCTGACGAGCGCTGGATGCACGAGGTGCAGCCTCCGTAGAAGCACGAACCGCTAGCCATTGGCCCAAGGGTAAACCCCGTGCGGGCAGTCTGCTCAGCCCTTGGTTAAAATGCCGCAGTGAATTACGGACTCCGAAAGTACGGCAATCAGGAGAGAGGGTGACCCAGACCTCCCGATATTGGGCTTGCCTCTGGCTCGCCTGCGCAGCCTTCGCCACGCCAGCGCGCGCCGACGTGTATGGCTATGTCGATGCACAAGGCCAGGTACATCTCGCAAACGAAAAACGTGATGAGCGTTACCAGTTATTCAGCAAGGGCGAGCCGCGCCGCGCATTTCAGCTGTCGTCCGAACTCAAGTATTTGCCAGCCCCCCAAGCTTTGCAAGATCACATCATTTTCAAACGTATCCAGAAAACCCCCAATGTCGGCAAATTTGATCAGTTGGTGCTGAGCGAAGCGCACAAGCAGCGGCTCGATCCGGCATTGGTCAAGGCGGTGATCGCAGTCGAATCGGCTTACGATCCTGCCGCAGTCAGCCCCAAGGGCGCCGTGGGTTTGATGCAATTGATTCCCGGTACGGCAGCGCGTTATGGCGTGCGCAACAGCACCGTACCCAAGGACAACGTCAGCGGCGGCACGCGCTATCTGCGGGATCTGCTCGACATGTTCAAGGGGGACCTGGCCTTGGCGCTTGCCGGCTACAACGCAGGTGAAGGCGCCGTGAGGAAGTACAACAACAGCATCCCGCCGTTTCCCGAGACCCAAGCCTATGTGAAACTGGTAATGCAGTTCCATGAATACTTTGGTGGCGGGGTGAGAAAGCTGGTGGTCAAGGAGGACGACCGTATTCGCGTCACCTTGCCCGGGCGGCGCAATATGCCGGCAGTGGGCGATGAGCGTGCAGCAGCCTTGTTGTCTGGCGCGACTGGAGCATCGGGTGCCAGCGGCGCAGGGGCAGCAGCGCATGCGGTACGGCCTTAGCAAAGCGTGCCGCGACAGCCTGGAGGCATTCGGACGTCGCACCTCATCATGAGCAAACCCCGTCTCAAATACAAATCCGGAGCCATCCCGGCGGCGCAAGATGATTTATTTGCAGTGAAAGAAGAAAACGTGCAGGAACAGCAGGAATTGATGCCAACCAATCTGAACAATGATGCCGTCATCGCGGGCGAGAATGAGCCGGAAACCCTTGGTGGGAGCGCTTCTGTACTTGATGCGTCCAATGCTGGCGAGGTGCCATCGATAGCAGCCTACGATCGCGCCGACGCGAGTAGCGGCGGTGATGGAAATGGGGACGGCAGCGAAGACGGATCCGGAGCGGGTACGGGCGCCACTTCAGCGGTTGGTGGCTCCGGTGGCTCCGGTGGCGGCGGAGCAGGCGGTGGCGGCCCACTGCCTCCCATCGCCGGTGACGCCGACTTTCTGCCCCTCGGCCTCTATGCTGAGCGCGCCTATCTCGACTATGCCGTCTCAGTAGTCAAGGGCCGTGCCCTGCCCGAAGTGAGCGACGGCCAGAAGCCGGTGCAGCGCCGCATTCTGCATTCGATGAACGAAATGGGGCTGGCCCCCAATGCCAAGCCGGTAAAGTCTGCGCGCGTAGTGGGCGATGTGCTGGGCAAGTTCCATCCCCACGGGGATCAGGCCGCGTATGACGCGATGGTGCGCATGGCGCAAAACTTTTCCCTGCGCTATCCACTCATTGACGGCCAGGGCAATTTTGGGTCGCGCGATGGTGACAACCCGGCGGCGATGCGCTACACCGAAGCGCGCCTGACGCCGATTGCACAATTGCTGCTTGACGAAATCGGCATGGGTACGGTCGAATTCATTCCCAACTACGACGGCTCGATGGAAGAGCCCAGGCAATTGCCGGCGCGCCTGCCAATGGTGCTGCTCAACGGCGCGTCGGGCATTGCGGTGGGGATGGCGACGGAAATTCCGTCGCACAATTTGCGCGAGGTTGCGAAGGCGGCGATCGCGGTGATCCGCAAGCCGAAGATCACCACGGACGAATTGCTGGAACTGATGCCCGGCCCGGATTTTCCCGGCGGCGGGCAGCTGATTTCATCCCCCGCCGAAATCCGCGAAGCCTATGACAGCGGACGCGGCTCGCTCAAGGTGCGCGCACGTTGGCAGATTGAGGAATTGGCGCGCGGCCAGTGGCAAGCGGTGGTGACCGAATTGCCGCCCGGCAGCTCGACGCAAAAGGTGCTCGAAGAGATTGAGGAGT
>JANLTL010000564.1:0-12695 GCA_031362905.1 Burkholderiales bacterium
TATCTGCCGTCGGATGTGCCGGAGGGTGCGGGTCGTTATTCGCAAGACCGCATGCGCGACGATATTCGTTGTGTGCTCGATGGATTGCAAATCGAGCGCGCGCATATCGTTGGCTGCTCCATGGGTGCATTCGCCAGCCTGCATTTTGGTATGGAATACGGCCACGCTGCTGCCGTGGCGGCGGGCAAGGCGCGCGCGCTGTCACTGACTCTTGTCGGTGTAGGTTCTGGCGCGCATCCGGCCGATCACCAGCGCTTTAAAAGCGAATCCGTAGTGCGCGCCGGGACGATTCGTGTCGAAGGGATGGCCAAACTCGCGGCGACCTATGGCCACGGTGCGGCGCGGCTTCAATATCTCAACAAGGACCCTCGTGGTTTTGCAGATTATGCGCAGCAGCTTGCTGAGCACTCGGCTGCCGGCTCGGCAAATACGATGGAGGGCTATCAGGGCTGCCGTCCGTCTTTGTATGACCTGACAGACCGGATGGCGACCATCGATGTGCCGCTGCTGGTGGTCAGCGGCGATGAAGATGAACCGTGTATCGAACCGTCGATCCTGATCAAGCGCGTGGTGCCAAAGGCGGGTCTGTCGATCGTGCCCAAGACCGGACACGCGGTGAATCTGGAAGAGCCGGTGGTGTTCAATCAGTTGCTTGATGATTTCCTTCACCAGGTCGGACAGGGGCGCTGGGTAGCGCGCGATGCGCGTGCACAGCCCGAGTCGATTTGGGGGCCGGGCGGCAGCAAACCGCCGGCGGCCTGATCCGGGTCGCTTGGCGCCATGATTTGGGAGGTGGGGTCCGCGCTCAAGCACTTGCTGCTACCGCCGGTGGTGTTCGGCTGGCTTTTGGTCTACGGGTTGGTTTTTTTCAGGCGCAAGCCGCGCCGCGCCCGCTGGGCACTGGGCATAGGTATCGCCTTGCTCTATGCCAGCGCTACTTCATGGGTGTCAGGCGCGTTGATGGATCACACCATCGCCGCGGCTTCGCCGGCGCCGAACCAGGCACCGCAAGCGGTAGTCATCCTCGGTGGCGGACGTGCGCTGGAGTTCGATAGCGCAGGCGCTGTCGTCCAGGCCAGACTTGGACCGGCGGCCTATGAGCGCATCTTCGAAGGAATGCGCATTGCGCGAAAACGAAAGCTTCCGATCCTGGTGACGGGTGGCAAGGTGGATGGATTCGATCCGGCGGAAGGGGTGGTGATGAGCGAGGTGCTGCGCGACGAGTTTGGCATGACACCGCGCTGGGTCGAGGCGGCATCACGTAACACTGTCGAGAATGCGCAGTTTTCAGCGCCACTGCTTAAACGGGACGGGATCAGCAGCGTCATCCTGGTGACCAACGGCTATCACATGCGCCGCGCGCGATTCTTGTTTGAACAGGTTGGCTTTGAGGTCACGCCTGCGGTGGCGGACCCTGCCAGCGCAGCACCTTTTAGCTGGGGGCGGCAACTGCGTGCGTTGATCCCCAATGTGGGTGCGATTGAAGAGACCTATCTTGCCAGCAATGAAGCCGGCGGCATGATCTACGCGTGGCTGGTCAGCAATTTCGCTGCCGCCGCCACCCCTTCAAAGACCGTGGGGAATTGAAGTTTCACCCGCAGCTCGCGGTTCATGCGCGCGTTGTCAAGGCGGCGTGACTCGCTCATGAAAGAGCGCAGCATGGGCGAAACAGCCGCTTCCAGCTGTGCGCGTGGCAGGCGCGGCGGGCGCGGCAGCCTGAACGCATCTGCCACGAGGTCAAAGTAGTCACCCATTTTGAGCACGCTGTTATCGCTGGCGTGATAGACGCGCACCTGCGGGCGCGCGCGCCGGCGCATGCGCCGCACAGCGGCCAGGGTGATCGATGCGAGGTCCGCCGCGTGTATGTGATTGGTGTACACATCTTCTGCCGGCAACAGGGCAGGTGTGCCGGCCTTGAGACGCGCAATGGGCAAGCGGTCATGCGCATAAATGCCGGGTACGCGCAGAATGATCAGCCGAAATGCGCCGCGCCTGGCCGCGCGCAGGAGGGCGCGTTCGGCGTCGACGCGCCGGCGCGCGCGTGCATTGTGTGGCCTGAGCGCTTGCGCTTCGGTGATGCGGGCACCTGCACAGTCGCCGTACACGCCGCTGGTGCTGAGGTACACAACGCAACGTGCTGTCGAAGCGCCGCAGTCTGTTGCGACCAACAAATTACGCGTGCGCTGATCACGCGTCAGGTAAGATTGCGGCGGCGCGGCGTGTACCAGCACATCCCAGTCGCGCGGCAGGCGTATCAGGCTGCCCGGTTTGTCCAGATCGGCCAGTAAGACACGCGCGTCGAGGCGCTTGAGGGCAGGGCGCTTGGCAGGTGTTGAAGTCACTGCCACCACGTCGTCCCGCCGCTTCAGTTTGGCCAACACCCGCTGGCCGATATCACCTGCTCCCACCATCAACATTTTCATCAAAGCATTTTGCCATGACGTTCAACGTATCGATCCAACCTTCCAATCACCAGTTCACCGCAAAGGCCGACGAAAGCATTTTGCAAGGAGCGCTCAACAACGGCATCGGCTTGCCCTACGGCTGCCGCAACGGCGCCTGCGGTTCGTGCAAGGGCAAGCTGGTGTCGGGGACGGTGGATTACGGCAAACATTCGGCCACGGCCTTGTCGGATGCCGAAAAGGCAGAGGGCAAGGCGCTGTTCTGTTGCGCCAAGCCGCTCTCGGATCTGGTGATCGAAGCGCGCGTGTTCGATGCAAGCAAGGACTTTCAGGTGAAGATTTTGCCTTCGCGGGTGCAGACCATCGAGCGCGTCGCGCCCGATGTGGTGCTGCTCTCACTCAAGCTGCCGGCCAACGAGCGCTTGCAGTTCCTCGCCGGGCAGTACATCGAGTTTTTGCTCAAGGACGGCAAGCGCCGCAGCTATTCGATGGCCAATGCACCGCACGACGACGCCTTCGTGCAACTGCATATCCGCCACATGGCGGGCGGGCATTTCACCGAACATGTGTTCGGCAAGATGAAGGAGCGCGACATCCTGCGCTTTGAAGGGCCGCTCGGAAGTTTCTTTTTGCGTGAGGATTCCGACAAACCAATCATCATGGTCGCCTCCGGCACCGGCTTTGCGCCGATCAAGGCGGTGATCGAACACGCCATCTACCGCGACATCAAGCGCCCGATCACGCTCTACTGGGGCGGGCGCCGCCCGCAGGACATTTACATGATGGCCCTGTGCCAGGGCTGGGCTGCGGCGCATTCGCACATCAGCTTCATTCCGGTGGTGTCGGACGCGTTTGCGGAAGACAGCTGGAGCGGGCGCACCGGCTTCGTCCATCGCGCGGTGATGGAAGACTTTGCCGACATGAGCGGCCATCAAGTCTATGCCTGCGGCGCGCCGGTAGTGGTCGATTCGGCACGCAAGGAATTCTCTGCGCAATGCAAGCTGCCCGAAGACGAGTTTTTCGCGGATAGCTTCACCACGGAAGCGGATCTGGCCAAGGCGTCTTGATCGGGGAAGCGGCGTTTAGCGGCGGTACAGACCCGTTGCCAGGTATGGCCCTGCGGCTGCTACAGGGCTTGATGGGTGTGCTAGTGCGAGGGCCCGCAGCTATCTTTTTAAATATGACATGCGGCCAAGAGCCGCATGGATGGCTGGTCTGCAGCCAGTATCAGCCTGCGATCCGCATGAATACTCATTCTCCGAGGTAGGCCATGCGCACTTTTTCATCCTTGAGCAGGTCGCTCGAAGCACCTGACAAGGTAATCAGGCCGCTTTCCATCACGTAGGCGCGCTGGGTGATCGATAGCGCAAGACGCGCGTTCTGCTCAACCAGCAGGATGGTGACGCCAGATTGCGCAACTGTCTGAATTGTTTCGAAAATGCGCTGCACGATCAAGGGCGCGAGGCCCATGCCGGGTTCATCGAGCAGCAGCAGGCGCGGCCGCGTCATCAGAGCGCGGCCGATGGCGAGCATCTGCTGCTCGCCGCCCGACAAGGTGCCGCCGGTTTGCGCGGCGCGCTCTTTGAGGCGCGGGAACAGTTCGAATACGCGCAGCCGATCCTGTTCGACCTGCGCGTCGTTGTGCAGATACGCGCCCATGGTCAGGTTTTCGTTGACGGAAAGCTTGGGGAAAATGCCGCGGCCTTCGGGCACCAGCACCAGACCCGCGCGCGCAAGCTGGTGCGCAGCGGCATGTGCGGTAGGCTGGCCGTCGTAGAGGACGGTGTTGGGCGCGGTGTTGGGGGCTTGAGGGAGCAGACCGGCAATCGCCTTGAGGGTGGTGGTCTTGCCGGCGCCATTGGCGCCGATCAGTGCAACCATTTCACCCGCCTCGACTTTGAGGTCAATGCCTTTGACCGCTTCGATGCCGCCGTAGGCCACCTTGAGGCCTTCCAGCGCAAGCAAGGCACTCATGCTGCACACTCGATCTCGTGGGCCGGCGGCGCGCCCAGATAGGCGGCAATCACCGCCGCATCGGCGCGCACTTCGGCGGGCGTGCCCTCGGCGATCTGCACGCCATAGTCGAGTACCAGAATGCGGTCGCATAACCCCATCACAAACTTCATGTCGTGCTCGATCAACAGCACGGTGACGCCTTGCGAACGAATGCGGCGGATCAGTTCGGCGAGATCGCGTGTTTCGGTGGCGTTCATGCCGGCAGCAGGCTCGTCGAGGGCAAGCAATTGCGGATCGGTGGCCAGGGCGCGGGCGATTTCGAGACGGCGCTGCAGGCCATAGGGCAGACTGGCGGCACGCGTGTTGGCGTGGGCGGTGAGGCCGGCAAAATCAAGCAATTCGCGCGCGCGCGTCTCAATCGCCGCTTCTTCGCGGCGTTGCGAAGGCAGGCGCAGCATCGCGCTCCACACACCGGCGTGCGTGCGTGCGTGCCGGCCGATCATCACGTTTTCGAGCACGGAAAGATTGGCGAACAAGCGAATGTTCTGGAAGGTGCGCGCAATGCCGGCACGCACTGCAGCGTCGGGGGTGAACTCGCCCAGCAACACGCCATTTAGGGAGATGCTGCCCGCATCGCGCGCGTACAGGCCGGTGAGTAGGTTGAAGAAGGTGGTCTTGCCCGCGCCGTTCGGGCCGATCAGGCCATAGATGGCGCCGCGCGCAATGCTGATCGAGACGCCTTGCAAGGCATTGATGCCACCGAAAGATTTGGCAATGCCTTCGGCGTGCAGCAGCGGCGCACCCGAGGGATTCCCCGAGGGGACACTCGTCATGTGCGCCCCTCGCTCATCTCGCGCCGCCGCACTTCGGACGGCAGCAATCCCGCCGGGCGATACAGCATCACCAGCACCAGCGCGAGACCGAACAGCAGCATGCGGATCACTTCGGGCTCGATCAGCATTTTTCCGAACAGGAGTTTTTGCAGCGGCTCGACGGTGTAGCGCAAGACCTCAGGTGCGAACGAGAGCAACAACGCGCCCACGATCACGCCACGGATGTTGCCCATGCCGCCCAGCACCACCATGGCCAGCACCATGACCGATTCGGTCAGGCCAAAACTCTCCGGGCTCACGAAGCCTTGCATCGAGGCAAACATGCCGCCGGCGATGCCGCCGAACGACGCACCCATCGCAAAGGCGAGCAGCTTGATGCGGGTGGTGTTGATGCCCATCGCACGTGCTGCGATCTCGTCTTCCCGGATCGCTTCCCAGGCGCGGCCGATGCGCGAATCCTGCAAACGCAGGTTGACGACGATGACCAGCAGCAGCACCATCAGCAGCAGGTAGTAATACTTGATCGGGCCGCTGAAGGTGAGGCCCAGCCAGGTTTCGCTGGTGCCCAGGTCAATGCCGCCAATGCGGATCGGATCGATGCGCGCAATCCCCTGCGGCCCGTTGGTGATGTTGACCGGGCGCGACAGGTTGTTGAGAAAGATGCGGACGATTTCGCCAAAGCCGAGCGTGACAATCGCCAGGTAGTCACCGCGCAATTTGAGCGTGGGGGCGCCGAGCAGCACGCCGAAGGCGCAGGCCACCAGGGCGCCGAGCGGCAGGATCGCCCATACCGGCCAGTGCAGATTGAAATGCGGCGAGGCGAGCAGGGCATAGACATAGGCACCGACCGCGTAGAAGGCGATGTAGCCCAAGTCGAGCAGGCCGGCGAAGCCGACCACGATGTTGAGGCCCAGCGAGAGCAGGATGAACAGAAGCGCCACGTTGGTGATGCGCACCCACGCCGTGCCGACCATTGCCAGGGCGAAGGGCAGCAAGAGCAACGCGAGCGCAATCAGTGCGCCACCGATCCACGGCGCGGCGCGATGGCCACGCAGGCGTGCCAGCGCTCCCGTTTGTGCTCCGGCTTGTGCTCCCGCTTGCGCGCGTGTATGCGCGCCGGCCTCAGCGCGGGCCCGTGCGCCAGACGCCGCGCCGTCAGGCGCGATCGCCACTGCGCTCTCCCATCAAGCCTTGTGGGCGGAACACCAGCACCAGGATCAGCACGATGAAGGCAAATACGTCCTGATAGTTGCTGCCGAACCAGTTGTTGGTGAAGTCACCGATATAGCCCGCGCCGAGCGCTTCGACCAGACCGAGCACAACGCCGCCGAGCATCGCGCCGGGCAGACTGCCGATGCCGCCCAGCACCGCCGCGCAAAAGGCTTTGAGGCCGAGCAGCGAACCCATCGAGTAATGTGCGATGCCGTAGTAGCTGCCGATCATCACGCCGGCCACGGCGGCGAGGCCCGCGCCAATCGCAAAGGTGAGGGCGATCACGCGATTGGCGTCGACCCCCATCAACCCGGCCACGTCGGCGCGCTGCGAGGTGGCGCGCATGGCGGTGCCGAGCTTGGTGCGGTAGACCATCAAGGAGAGACCTGCCATCATCGCAACCGACAATACGATGATGCCGACCTGCACCGCGGTGATGGTCGCGCCCGCAATGTCGAACTGGATGGTCGGCAAGATCTGCGGGAAGGCCAGCGGGTTGCGGCTCCACACCAGCATCGCCACGTGCTGCAGGATGATCGACATGCCGATGGCCGTAATCAGCGGCGCGAGGCGCGGCGCATTGCGCAGCGGCTTGTAGGCAAAGCGGTCCAGCAACAAACCGAGCAGCACACACACCGGCACGGCGCACAGCACCCCGGCAATCACGATCACCGCCGGCGGCAGGCCGCTTTTGGCCAGCGCAGTGATCACACTGAACGCGGTGAGCGCACCGATCATCACCACTTCGCCATGCGCGAAATTGATGAGCTGGATGATGCCGTAGACCATCGTATAGCCGAGCGCGACGATGGCATAGACACAGCCGAGCGTCAGGCCGTTGATGACCTGCTGGATGAAGATATCCATTCAGCCCAACCCGAAGCCCAACCCGCAGCCCACCCCGCAGCCCACCCCGCAGCCGAACTCGCAGCCGAACTCGCGGACAGGCCAGCAACAGCCGCGCCAAAAGAAAACGGCACCCGGAATCGAATTCATGGGTGCCGTGGTGGGAGCTTGAGGCTGGGCCGGGATTACTTCTTGGCTTCTTCTTTCTTTGGCTCGGCCTTTTTGGCGTCAGGGGCCGGTGCCGCAGAGGGGGCTGCTCCCGGTGCTGCTGCCGCGGGTGCGGCGGCAGCAGCACCGGGAGCCGGGGCCGCCCCAGGGGCAGCAGCCGGAGCGGGAGTGCCAGCCGCTGCCGTGGCAGCAGGTGCAGCAGCAGCGGCGCTCTTGATGAAGTCCTCAAACTTGGTCGACTTGCCGCCCTTGATTATGGCCACTGGGTCGATCTTGCCGCCCTTCATGGTGAAGATGGTCATCTCGGCGTCCTTGCGGTCGCCCTTGGCGTCGAATTCGATCTTGCCGGATGCCCCGTCATGGCTCAAGCCGGCCAGGGTGGCGAGGTACTTGGCCGGGTCGGTCGAGTTGGCTTTCTGCATCGCCGCGATCAACATGTTGGCCGCGTCGTAGGTGAAGGGCGCATAGAGAATCGGGTCAACATTGAACTTCTTCTTGTAGTTTTCCAGGAAGCTCTTGTTTGCCGCTTGCACCGGCAGGCCGGCTTGCGAGCACAAGAGGCCCTCGGCAGCGTCGCCGGCAAGCTCTTTCATCTTGTCGGTGCAGGCGCCGTCACCGAAGGCGAACACCGCCTTGATGCCGAGTTCTTTGCCCTGCTTCATCAGCGGGCCGCCAGTCGCGTCCATGCCGCCGAAGAACACCGCGTCGGGTTTCTTACCTTTGATTTTGGTGAGCTGTGCTTTCCAGTCGGTGGTCTTGTCGGTGCCCTTTTCGCGCGGCAACACCTTGACACCGGCGGCGGTGAGGGTTTTTTCGACTTCATTGGCGAGCCCTTCGCCGTAGGCGGTAGCGTCGTCGATTACTGCGACAGTTTTAGGTTTGACTTCAGCGGCAAGATAGCTCGCAATTGCCGGGCCTTGCTGGTCGTCACGACCGACGGTGCGGAACGTGACCTTGAAGCCTTGTTCGGTGAGTTTGGGATTGGTCGCCGAACCGGAAATCATCGGAATACCGGCCTTGTTGTATACGTCTGAAGCGGGAATCGTCACACCCGAATTGAGGTGGCCCACCACGCCCGCCACTTTGGCATCGACCATTTTTTGGGCAACGATCGGGCCTTTGGTGGAGCTGGCTTCATCATCCTCCCCCATCATCTCGAACTTGATTTTCTTGCCGTCAATCGTGATGTTTTTGGCGTTGGCTTCATCAATGGCAAGACGCACGCCGTTTTCGTTGTCCTTGCCCAGATGCGCAATGCCGCCGGTGAGCGGGGCGGCGCTGCCTATTTTGACCGTCATCGACGGTGGCTCTGCCGGTTTGGCGGGCTCCGCTGCCTTGGGAGCAGGCGCAGATTTTGGTTCTTCCTTGCCGCAGGCGGCGAGGGCCATAACCACCGCTGTGGCAAGAGCGGTCAAACGCCAAGACGACGAAATGGGTTGCATGATCTCTCCTGAAATGAATATACAAGGGGACGGAACAGACGAGCAAAGATTGTAGCCCACGCCCGAACAAACGCGCAAAAAAAAGCCAGCCCACAGGCTGGCTTTTCATACGGGGCTGAATCTATTTTTTGGCCGGTGACGCCGAGACCGAGAGTACCCATTTTGCAAGCGTTTTGGCTTCTGCTTCGCTGACGGAGGCGTTTGGCGGCATGGGAATCTGGCCCCATACGCCACTGCCACCCGCGCGAATCTTGCCGGCCATTTTGCTGTCGGCATCCTTGTCCGTCTTGTACTTTGCTGCGATGTCGGCAAACGACGGGCCGATGACTTTGGTCTGCGCAGCGTGGCAGGTCAGGCAGGCTTTTTGCTTGGCCAACTCCTCGCTCGCAACGGCGGGCGCTGCGGCAATCAGGGTGGCAAGGGTAAACGGCAGGGCGGCGATGAATTTCACGGACGAGGTCTCCAGAAAAAAGGCGGGGCGGGAAAATTTGATTGCCGAACGTTAGCGTACGAAATTTTATCGGATGCTGTGCCAACGCGGCGCTGCTCCAAGTGGTTGACCGGCACAGAGTCGGGATCGAAATTGGGCTGATTGCCGCTACAATCCCTGTATCAAACTTGCGCCCGGAGCCATGTATGTCGGTCTTCATTGTTCTTATTGGTGTCGTGCTGGCACTGCTGAAGTACGTGGAAGTGGGTCCCTTCGGGAAGTTGTCCTGGTGGTGGGTGGCGCTTCCCTTCATCGTCGTTGTGATCATCTGGGAGGTTCTCACCCCGATGTTTGGGTGGGACAAGAAAAAAGAGCACGAGGACGTCGAACGCGAGAAACAGAAGCGCATCGAGAAGAACCGGAGCGGGCGCCCCGACATCAATATGTAGGCGCCGGCGCGACGCGGCGGCGCATGGGGCACCCACCTCCTGCCTGGGTTGCCGCGCCTCCGGAGCGGTATCTGTACCTCGGGTGCAGTGTCTCCGCGTTACTCGCGCACGACCCAGAGTAACAAGCGGCTTTGCTTGATCAGTCCTACCGTTTTCCCCGGCGCGTCGACCAGGATTTCTTTTTCCGGTTTCCAGTCGCGCATCCCCCAGTCGTGCGAGACGATACGCGTGCCCGGCTTGAGTCTTTGCAGGCGCGGCTTGAGCATCTCGTTGACGTCGGGCAGCAGATAGAGCGTGATCACCGTCGCTTGCGTCAGGTCGGTGTCGAACAAATCCTGTACCTCAAAGCGCGTCATGGCAGACACCCCTTCACGCGCTGCGTTGGCGCGCGCCATCTGCACCAGCCGCGGGTCGATATCCACGCCCATGCCGGGGACGCCAAAGCGCTTGGCCGCTGTAATCACGATGCGGCCATCGCCGGAACCGAGGTCAAGCAAGCGATCGCCGCGTTGCATGCGCGCAAGATCGAGCATGGCATCGACCACGTTCTGTGGCGTGGTGACGAAGGGTGTATCCAGTTCTTTGCCCGGCTCAAAACCAGGCAGTAAATTTTGGGCAAGAGCTTGCGTGCCGGCGAGCGCAGCAAGGAGCGCTCCAGCGCCCAGGGCCTTGCGGCGCACTATCAAAGTCTTATCAAGGTGCATGGGGATTGGCGAAGTCAAGAGTGGAGACCATTGGAGCCCGCACAGTGGAATCGGGCGACGAATAGCGGGTGGATCGTGACGTTGCCGTCAGATGCGGCAACGCCACCACGGGATCTGCAGGAATCGCACCGCGTGCCGTAGTCAGCGTGGCGCCCCGAACATTTGCGTCCAGTAAATGCCCAGTTTACTGCGTGGATTGACGGCGAAGGCGACGCCCATCTCGGTGAACTGGGCGCCCATCAAATTGGCACAGTGCGGCGGGCTGTCAATCCAGCCCTGCACGGCGGCTTCCGCCGTGGTTTGGCCGCCCGCGATGTTCTCGCCGGTCGCGCGCCATAGATAGCCGGCGCGCGTTGCACGCTGCGCCGGCAAGCTGCCGTCGCGGCCATCGTGACTGAAATAGCTGTGGGTAGCCATGTCGCCTGAGTGCTGCTGGCTCGCAAGTGTCAGCAGATCGTTCCATTTGAGCGGGCCGGCGGTAGCGAAGGGCTGTGTGCCACAGTTGCGCGCCTGCGCGCGCGCGCGATTGACGAGATCTAGCACGCGCTGGCCGATGACACCGGATTGTTCGGGGCCAGGGGGCATGAACCGGCTGGCCAGGACAAGCCAGGTTTGGACCTGCATTCCGGCGCCGGTGGCCGAAGAGCGTTGGTACAGGCCGATCTCCTGCCATTCTCCAGATACGAGCTGGGCGCAGAAGCGTTGTTCGAGAGTGCGCGCAAGCGCGGCTGCAGAAGCCGCGCCACTGACCTGGATCACCATCGAGCGGGTCGCGCGATAGCCGGCTGCGAGCACCACTTCGGTAAGCGGGCGCCCCACGCTGCCTGCAGAATGCGCGAGTCCCATGGCGACGGCGTCGAGCAGCGGCTCGGCCTGGAGCGGGACGGCCGCAGAATTGGCGGCGGGAGTGCCGGGAGCAGTGGTTGCGGGCGTCGCGCAGCGCGCCGCTGCGCGCGACGCATTGATCGCTGCAACGATGCCGGCATTCCCCTGCGCACGCGCGCTGATCGGCAGCAAAGTCGTGAGGAGCAACGTGGCGGCTGCCGCAGCTGTCGCGACCCAAGGGCAATGAAAACGTCTTCGCGGCGATGCAATGCTGGTCATGGGCGTTGAGGTGCGGAGCATGAGGGCGGTGGCGCGTTGGATGCAAAGTCGAAGCGGCGGCGGTCTGGCGCAGGCTGGCCGCACCGTCACGGGTTGCGCAGCAACACCACAAGGGCGCCGGTGCCGCCCTCCGGCGCGCGCGCCTGCACCCACGCCAGCACGGCATCGCTCTGCGTAAGCCAGCGGCGCACCTTGTCCCTGAGCACCGGCACGCGATTTTTGGATCCCAGTCCTTTGCCGTGGACCACGCGCACGCAGCGCTGCCCCTGTTTGAGCGCGCTGGTCAAGAAAACCGATAGCGCCTCACGCGCTTCCTCGCGCGTCAGGCCGTGCAGATCGAGTTGCGCCTGAATCACCCAGTCGCCTCGTCGCAATTTGCGCGCAGTATTGGGCGCGAGGCCGTCTCGGGTAAACGACAGCGCCGCATCGCTATCGAGCAGGGCATCAGCATCAATTCCATCTGACAAAGAGGCCAGTAGTGCCGCTGCTTCGTCGCGCTCGCGCATCAGGGGCAGTGGTGCACGGGCTGGCGGCAGCTGCGTACGGCGTGGAGTCGCACGCAGCGGCTGTACATGGCGAGTTGCTTGTTCAAACAATTTTTTTTCGTGAACTTCGCGGGCTGCTGCTTCACGCGCCGCGCGTTCGCGTGCTGCCGCCTGCGCGCGTATTTCCAGCAGTTTCGGGGCGAGGGCCTTGATCTGACTGCGCAGGTCGGCGGGCATGATGTTGAGCGGGGATGAGGTTCCGGCTTTTCGGTGAACGTCTATGCGTGTGAACCGACCAAACTCACAACACTGTGCTGCGCCGCGCGCTGGACTACGTCACTGGGCTCTTGCAAGCCCCGGGTGCCGCGGCCGCCCACGGTTTTAGCCGGATTGCGATTCCAGGAAGCGTTGCGCATCGAGTGCGGCCATGCAGCCGGTGCCTGCGCTCGTCACCGCCTGCCGGTAGATGTGATCCTGCACATCGCCGGCAGCGAACACGCCCGGCACGCTGGTCATGGTGGCCATGCCGTCGCGCCCCATTTGCGTCTTGATATATCCAGTCGCATCCATCTCCAATTGGCCAGCGAAGATGCCGGTGTTTGGCTTGTGGCCGATCGCGATGAAGCATCCCGAGAGGGTGATGTCGCGGGTCGCGCCGCTTTGC
>JANLTL010000607.1:0-3051 GCA_031362905.1 Burkholderiales bacterium
GACCAGGACATCCGGTTTCCACTGTATCAATTCTGCCGCCAGAGCTGGCAGGCGTGTGGCGTCGTTCCCGGCAAAACGCCACTCGACGACGAGGTTCTTGCCCTCAACGTAGCCGAGGTCGCGCAGGCCGCGCAAGATCCCGCTGTACGCATAATGGCTGTCGAGCGACGCCGGACGCAGGGGAAACGCCAGAATGCCGACGCGCCATATTTTGCCCGGAGCGCCGGCGGGAGCCGCCGGCTGCTGCGCGAGAGCAGCGAACGGCGCGGTGAGTGCACCAGCGCCGAGAGCGGCGATGAGTGTGCGACGGTTTTTCATGCGAGGCGGCCTCCAGGGAACTGCGAAGAGTGGCTTGCACCAAGGGTAGTGGCCTGATCACTCGGCTGCGGATAGTGCTGTAGTAACTGTATAGAAAAACAGTTGTATAATTTACGCATTTCATCTGCAACGCAAAAGCGGGGCCAAACATGAATCGAAGCCAGCCACTTGCCGCCGTTAGTCACAAGGTCGCCAGCCAGAATACGTTCGAGGCCCTCAAGCGTGTCAACGATCACGGTGCCGAGTTCTGGAGCGCGCGCGATCTGCAGTCCCTGCTTGGCTACAGCCAGTGGCGCCGCTTTGAAGACGCCGTCAAGCGCGCCATGGTGTCGTGCGGGCAATCCGGCAACCCAGCCGACCACCAATAAGCCGGCGCCGGCAAAATGGTCGACCTTGGCTCCGGCAGTGTGCGTTCTCTGCAGGATTTCCACCTCTCCCGCTTCGCCTGCTACCTGATCGCGCAAAACGGCGACCCGCGCAAGCCGGCCATCGCCGAGGCGCAAAAATACTTCGCGGTGCAGACGCGCCGTCAGGAAATCAGTGACCAGTTGGCAGCCGACATGGAGCGGCTGGAACTGCGCCGCCAGACTAGCGAAGAATTCAAGGCGCTCTCCAGCGCGGCGCAGCAGGCCGGGGTGCAGAGCCGCATGTTCGGCGTGTTTCACGACGCCGGCTACAAGGGGTTGTACGGCGGGCTTGGCAGCGATGCCATCAAGACGCACAAGCGCATTCCCGCCAAAGAACAATTGATGGATCGCATGAACGCCACCGAGCTGGCCGCCAACCAGTTCCGCATGACGCAAACGCGCGACAAACTCGCGCGCGAAGGTGTGCAGCAGCAGGCGCAGGCGATCCAGACCCACGAGTAAGTCGGCAAGGAGGTGCGCGCCGCCATCAAACGCATTGGCGGCACCCCGCCCGAGAGCATTGCCCCGGCGGAACACATCAAACAGGTGGAACAGCGCCTCAAGAATGCTCCCCCCAAGCTCGCGCTGGGTGGGCGCGAGGCCGGTGGTTTGCTGGGCAATAAGACCCGGCCCTGATTGGCTGCTGCACCGCTTCATTCAATCACCCGGTCCGCCCGCAGCAGCAGTTCGTTGCTCACCTTGACGCCGATCGCATCGGCGGTCTTGCGGTTGAGCACCAGCGTATAACGCGTCGGCTGCTCGAACGGCAAATCACCGGGCTTGGCGCCCTTGAAAATCTTGTCGACAAAAATGGCGGCGCGGCGGAAGTTATCGGCGATATCGGTGCCATAGCTCATCAGGCCGCCGGCTTCGGGATAGTTTTGCGTCGGGTAGATCGATGGCAGGCGGTGCTTGAGAGCGAGCGCGGCGATCTGCGCGCGCTGCTGCAGCATGAAGCCGTCAATCGCGATCACGACGCCCCCGGCGCGTTCGCGCACCATCGTGGCAAAGGCCTGTTCGATCTCCTGCGGCGTGCGCGCGCGCACCGCCAGTGCCTCGCGCTTCTTGGTGCGCAGGGCGGCGAGCAGTTGCGCCAGATCATCCGCCGAGCGCATATTGGCCGGGTTGGTGAGCACCGCGATGCGCTTGATCCCGGGTACCGCGACGATCAGCAGCTCGACCAGTTTTTGCACCGTCTCGCCGCCGCCGCTGGACATGCCGGTGACATTGCCGCCGGGCCGCGCCAGCGTGGCGGCCAGGCCCTCCGCCACCGGGTCGGCGGTGACGGTCACCACAATCGGAATCAGTGCCGTGGCGCGCTTGGCGGCCTGGCTGGCGGGCGATCCCGTAGCCAGGATCACATCCGGCTTCAGCGCCACCAGTTCCGCGGCGAAGCGGTCGAGGCCCTCGACCTGGCCATCGGCGTAACGCGCGTCAAACACAAAATGGCGGCCCTCGACATAGCCGAAGCCGGCCAGCCCCTGCATCAGCGCCTTCATGCGGCCGGCATCGATCATCGACTGGCGTGAGCCGTAATCGAGGTAGGCGATGCGCCAGAGTTTGTGGGCTCGCTGCGCCCGTGCAGCGAAGGGCGCGGTCAACGCGCCGGCGCCGGTGGCGGCCAGCAAAGTGGTGCCCAGGGTGGCCATCGGGACGGCAAGCAGTTTTCGGCGAATATTCATTGTGGGCTCATTCTGAAAAAGTCATAACAGTGGCTTGCACCAGGGGTTTCCTGGCGATTCCCAAACTGCCCTGCAAGCCGGTCCGCGCGCTGCTTCATTCAATCACCCGCTCCGCCTGCAACAGCACCACCGGCGGCACCGTGATGCCGAGCGCCTTCGCGGTTTTCATGTTGATCACCAGCTCCCACCGGGTCGGCTGCTCGACCGGCAGGTCGGCCGGTTTGGCACCCTTGAAAATCTTGTCGACGAATCCTGCCGCCTGGCGGTAGAACTCGGTGTCGTTCGGGCCGTAGCTCATCAGGCCGCCGGCACCGGCATTGGCCGGCAGTCCAAACATCGACGGCAGGCGGTGCTGCAAGGCCAGCGCGGTGATCTGCGCGCGCAGGCCAAAGAAGAAGGCGGTCTGGGCCACCTGCACTGCCCCGGCGCGGCCCTTGACGGCAGCCTCGAACGCGGTCGGCAGCTCTGCCGCCGTGTTGACCTCGAGGCTCTGCAACTGCACCCCCAGCTGGCGCGCCGCGACCACAGCCGCATCCAGCTGCGTTTTGTTCGAAGCGTCCCAGATGAATGCGATGCGCGCAGCCTTGGGCACCATCTCGCGCAGCAGTTGCATGCGCTTGCCGGTGGTCTCCACCGTCTGGATG
>JANLTL010000641.1:0-2054 GCA_031362905.1 Burkholderiales bacterium
CCATTGAGGCAGGCCACCACCGGTTTGCCCAGTCTGTCAAACGCGCGAAACTGGCGCTTGGCGTGTTCGGCGAAGTTGAACCACTGCTCCGCTTCCGAGGGCTTGGCGCGCACCACGTCCTTCAATTCGGCGCCGGCAAAAAACGTTTTCTTGGCCGACGCGAAAATCACGCCCTTGATTGTGTCCTTCTGTGCGGTGACGAGGGCCGCCACCTCTTCGATGTCGCGCTGCCAGGGCTCGGACATGGTGTTGACCGGTGCGCCAGGCGCGTCAAAGGTGAGGGTGAGAATGCCGTCGGCATCCTTGTCCATGCGGATGGTTTCCATGCTTGTCCCGGGTTAGAAAAGGTTGGAAAGCGCCGGCTGCTGCGGCAGGCAATTGAGGTGAGAGGGAAAATGCTTATAGACTGGCTTGCACCAACGGTGTGGCACACCTGTCTGATTCAAATCAGCGCACATCAAACACTCGCGGCAAGTCACGTGCGCCGTGCAGGACACGCAGCAATTCAATGCGGTCGCCATTCAAACGGTAAAAGAGCGTGTAGTGTCCTACCGGGTAGCTGCGCACTTCGGCACCGAAATCAGGGCGAGGGGTGCCGATACCTGGCTGCAACACAATAATCGCGTGTTTGGATTGCAGCAGATCAATGAAGCGGTCAGCATTGACCGCACTGTCCTGCGCGATGTAAAGCCAAATATCGAGGTAGTCCAACTCCGCCGTGCTGGTGACGGCGAACGTATATGCCACGTCTTTACCGCTGAGGCTGGCGCGCCGCGAGGAGTTCCCGTCCCCGCGTTTTAATACGCTCCGCATCGAAGGGCACGAAATCACCACGATCAGCTGCAGCGATCCCGGTCGCGACTGCGGTCTTCTCGCGATCGTCATTGGCCTTGGCGGTCAGCAACAGCGCACTCACCGCTTCGCTGGCATTCGCATAGGTACCGCTGGCAATCTTGCCTGCAATAAAGCTGCCCAGCTCGGGCGGAAGATCAATCGACAGGGTAGACATGGCGCAATGGTATAGGATCAGTTGGGATGGCGTCAAACAACCGGCGACTAGACGCTGAAGTCCGGTGACGCAATCGTGCCGGGCCTGACGGCGGCATCCGGCGCTGACCCGCGCGCGCCGAAGACCCGGCGCATGGTGTCACGAAACGTGCGCACCTCGGCACCCTCGAGAATGCCGCGCGACTTGAGCAGCACATGCAGCTCGGCGAGCCGGTAATGCGGCACCGCCGGATAGAGATGGTGCTCGAGATGGTAATTGACGCTGTGTGGAAACAGCGCCATTCGCACCAGCGCGGGAATCGCGAAGTTGGTGCGCGCCGCGCCAAGGGCGGTACGCGTATCCGACGGCGCGCCATGCTCGGCCAGCGCGCGCAAGCGCAGGATGAAGGCCTGCACCGTGATCGCCGGCAACACCCACAACACCAGATACTCGACGCCGTAGCCGATGGCAAACATGAGCAACGGCATCACGACGTGGAAACCGACCACGATCCAGCGGTCGCGCAACGCCAGTTTGCGCAGGTTTGATGTGGTGTCGGCGAGCGGATCCTGCTTTTGCCCCGTGACAGCGTTGGCGGCGGGTGCACCGAAAAAGTAAAGGTAGTTGCGCCACGCGGTGAAGCCGGCAATATCCTTGAGCAGCTTTTTCCAGAGGTAAGCCTTGCCGCGCGGGTAGCCCGCCATCAACGCCATGTCGGGGTCGATGGCTTCGTACAGATGGTTGTGATGCAGGCGATGCACGATGCGGTACGAAAACGTTGACACGCCGATCAACATGCCCGAGATGCGGCCGATCCAGTCGTTGGCTGCGCGCGACTCGAACACCCGATAGTGGGTCGACTCGTGCGAAATGATCGCCAGCCAATGTTGCCAGCAGCCCATCAGGATGATGACCAACACGAGGAGAGGCGCTCCCACCAAGGGTTTTGGGCCGATGACTGAGAACGCGTAGAGACCCAGTACGATGGTGGCGACGAGCAAACCGTAGGTCTGCGCAAGCGACCACAGACTGTGCGCGACCGAGAGTTTGGTGAAGTAGGCCAGTT
>JANLTL010000662.1:0-6244 GCA_031362905.1 Burkholderiales bacterium
GGGCCGCATGCGCCTGTCGATGAAGGCATTGCTCAACGAAGGCGCAAAACCGGCGGAATCTGCTGCTGCACCGGCGGCCTGACCGGAGTAATTGCCGGGGAACTGACAGTCTCACAGGCGCAGGTTTACATTGCCCCGAGAGCGTGAAAACGATACAATTTCACATCTCGGGGTGTAGCGTAGCCTGGTAGCGCGCCTGGTTTGGGACCAGGATGTCGGGAGTTCAAATCTCTCCACCCCGACCACGTATTGGTTGCAAGGCTTCAAGAGCGGTTTTTTGTTTTGGTCGTATTTGGTTGTTGCCCGGCAGTTTGCTGCCCGTAGCTCAGGTGGATAGAGCATCGGCCTTCTAAGCCGAGGGTCACAGGTTCGATTCCTGTCGGGCAGGCCAGAATTGAAGCAGAGTTTTCCGGTGGTGGCTGTAGCTCAGCGGTAGAGTCCTGGATTGTGATTCCAGTTGTCGTGGGTTCGAACCCCATCAGCCACCCCAACCTTTCCATTTAATTTCTGCGCCAGTGTCCATACGCTGGCGTCGCTTTTTCTGATGACACAAACTCGCCGCAAGCTGGTTGCGGGCAACTGGAAAATGCACGGCAGTCTTGCGGCCAATCGCGAGCTGATCGGTGCGTTGTTGCCATTGCTGCCCAAAGCTTCCACAGAGGTTTCAGTTCCGGCGGATGTGGCCGTGTGCGTGCCCGCGGCCTATCTGGCCCAAGTGAAAGAGTTGCTCGCGGGTTCGGCGGTAGCATTGGGGGCGCAGACCTTGAGCGAGTTTGCGGGCGGTGCCTACACCGGCGAAATTTCAGGTGCGATGCTGCGGGAGCTTGGTTGCGGGTTGGTGCTGGTAGGACATTCAGAGCGCCGCGCCTTGTTTGGCGAAACTAATGCACAGGTGGCTGCCAAGCTGAAAGCCGCTCTGGGAGCAGGTTTGCGGCCGGTGTTGTGTGTTGGTGAGACGCTCGTCGAGCGGGAGTCAGGTACCACCGAAGCGGTGGTGGGCGCGCAACTGGATGCTGTGCTCGCCAGCAACGATGGTGTGGTGCAATTGGCGCACAGCGTGGTCGCCTATGAGCCGGTGTGGGCCATCGGCACCGGCAGGACGGCGACGCCCGCGCAGGCGCAGGCAGTCCATGCGTTCATCCGCGCGCGTATTGCAAGACTTGACACGAAAGTTGCGGCGCAAGTGCAAATTTTGTACGGCGGCAGTGTGAAAGCCGCCAATGCCAAAGAATTGTTTGCGTGTGCAGACATCGATGGCGGATTGGTTGGGGGCGCTTCCCTTCAAGCGCAGGAATTTGCGGCGATTTGTGCTGCCGCAAGTTGAGTTCTAAAGGAAACAAAGATGGACATTTTGTGGAACATCATGATCGGCATTCACGTGGTGGCCGCGCTCGGCATCATCGGCCTGGTGCTGCTTCAACAGGGTAAGGGTGCCGATATGGGCGCGGCCTTCGGTGGTGGTTCTTCGGGCAGTCTGTTTGGTGCGACTGGAAGTGCCAACTTTTTGTCGCGTACGACGGCGATCCTTGCGACGCTGTTCTTTCTGACCAGCCTGGGCATGGCGTATGTTGCGACCCACAAGCCGCGCGCCAGCGCCACGGGTGGTGTCATGGAAGGGGTGACGTTGCCAAAGCCGGCGGCGCCTTCACCAGCTGCGGGTGCGGCACCAGCGGCGCCGGTCGCGCCTGGTGCACCGTCGCCTGCGGCGATTCCCGGTCAGGATCCCGCCAGGGGTGCAGCAGCACGGTCGGGTGTTCCGGCTGCAGTGACGCCTTCGGAATCCGGCAAAGATGGCTCCAAGGCCAACCAGATTCCAAAGTAACGCGCTATAATTTCTCTCTGTAAATTGCTGAATCACGAGCCGTCGTGGTGGAATTGGTAGACACGCTGTCTTGAGGGGGCAGTGCCGAAAGGCGTGTGAGTTCGAGTCTCATCGACGGCACCAGTAAATCAAGGCTCCTTCGTATCACGGAGTCAGTTCAGGGTCGGTGTCTGGCCGTTTGGCCGGTCACATTCAGGTCAAATTCAGGCCGCATTGCGCGCAACATGAATCTCGAAGCCTACTTTCCGATCCTGTTGTTCATTTTTGTCGGGATTGCCGTCGGCGTAGCGCCGATGGTGTTGGGTTCCATTCTTGGCCCAAACCGCCCCGACAGCGAAAAGCTGTCGCCCTACGAGTGCGGATTCGAAGCCTTCGAAGACGCGCGCATGAAGTTCGACGTGCGCTACTACCTGATCGCGATTCTGTTCATCCTGTTCGATCTGGAGACGGCCTTGCTGTTTCCCTGGGCGTCTGTGGCACGTGAACTTGGCCCGACGGTCTTCGTCTCCATTGCCATTTTCATCCTGGAACTGGTATTGGGCCTTGTCTACCTGTGGAAAAAAGGGGCGCTCGAATGGGAGTGATCCGCATTTGCCGTGGGCGACCGCACAGAGGGGCATCATGAGCATCGAAGGCGTCCTCAATGAAGGATTTGTCACCACGACGGCCGACAAACTGATTAACTGGACCCGCACCGGTTCGCTCTGGCCAATGACCTTTGGTCTTGCATGCTGTGCGGTCGAAATGATGCATGCGGGTGCCTCGCGCTACGACCTCGACCGCTTCGGCGTGGTGTTCCGCCCCAGTCCGCGGCAGGCCGACGTGATGATCGTGGCGGGCACGCTGTGCAACAAAATGGCGCCTGCGCTACGCAAAGTGTACGACCAGATGTCTGAGCCGCGCTGGGTGATCTCGATGGGGTCGTGCGCCAACGGCGGTGGCTACTACCACTACTCCTACTCTGTAGTCCGTGGCTGCGACCGAATCGTGCCGGTGGATGTCTATGTACCTGGTTGCCCGCCGACTGCCGAGGCGCTGCTGTACGGCATCCTGCAATTGCAGAACAAGATCAGGCGTACCAACACGATTGCGCGTTGATCCTTCAACGATGCAGCCACGAAATCGCTACGATCCATGACCAGGCTCGATACCCTTCAAACCAACCTGCAAGCCGCGCTTGACGGAAAAGTCAAGTCGCTGACGCTTGCGCTGGGTGAATTGACGCTGTTGGTAGACGCTGCCGATTACCTCGACGCCTGCGTGATCTTGCGCGATCACGCAGATCTGCATTTCGAAGAGTGTATCGACCTCGCAGGCATGGACTATTCGTCACACGGCGAAGGCACATGGGATGGCCTGCGTTACGCTGCCGTCACCCACCTGCTATCGATTAAACATAACTGGCGTTTGCGCGTACGGGTGTTTTGCCCTGATGACGAGTTCCCGGTCATTGCGTCAATCACACCGGTGTGGAATGCCGCAGGCTGGTACGAACGGGAAGCGTTTGATCTGTTCGGTATTGTGTTTGAAGGCCACACCGATCTGCGCCGCATTCTTACCGATTACGGTTTTATCGGCCACCCGTTCCGCAAGGACTTCCCGGTGTCGGGTTATGTTGAGATGCGCTACGACCCCGAGAAGAAACGTGTGGTGTATCAGCCGGTGTCGATCGAGCCGCGCGAAGTCACGCCGCGCGTGATCCGTGAAGAAAACTACGCCGGGTTGAAGCCTGGCGCACGTACGAGTGCGGTACCAGGGTTGGTTAAATAGCATGCCCGAAATCAAAAATTACACCCTCAATTTCGGCCCGCAGCATCCGGCTGCGCACGGCGTGCTGCGCCTGGTGTTGGAGCTCGATGGCGAGGTGGTGCAGCGCGCCGACCCGCACATTGGCCTGCTGCATCGCGCGACCGAAAAGCTCGCCGAGACCAAGACCTTTATCCAGTCGGTACCCTACATGGACCGCCTCGACTACGTGTCGATGATGGTTAACGAGCACGCCTATGTGATGGCGATTGAAAAGCTGCTCGGCGTTGAGGTGCCGCTGCGCGCGCAGTACATCCGCGTGATGTTCGACGAAATCACGCGCGTGCTCAACCACCTGCTGTGGCTGGGCGCGCATGCGCTCGACGTCGGCGCGATGACGGTGTTCCTCTACGCCTTCCGCGAGCGTGAAGACCTGATGGATTGCTACGAGGCGGTGTCGGGTGCGCGTCTGCACGCGGCCTACTACCGTCCGGGTGGGGTCTATCGAGATCTGCCCGATGCCATGCCGCAATACCAGGCATCGAAATTCCGCAATGCGAAAACCATGAAGGAATTGAACACGAACCGTCAGGGTTCGCTGCTTGATTTCATCGAAGACTTTGCCACGCGTTTTCCCAGATACATCGACGAATACGAAACCCTGCTGACTGACAATCGCATCTGGAAGCAACGGCTGGTGGATGTCGGCATCGTCACGCCCGAGCGCGCCTTGCAGATGGGTTTTACCGGTCCGATGATTCGCGGCTCGGGTATCGCCTGGGACTTGCGCAAGAAGCAGCCCTACGAGGTCTATGACCTGCTCGACTTCGACATTCCGGTCGGCACCAACGGCGACTGCTACGACCGCTACCTGGTGCGCGTGCAGGAAATGCGCGAGTCGAACAAGATCATCAAACAGTGCGTCGAGTGGCTGCGCAGTCATCCAGGCCCGGTGATGAGCGACAACCACAAGGTCGCGCCGCCGTCACGCCTGGCGATGAAAACAAGCATGGAAGAACTGATTCACCACTTCAAGCTGTTCACCGAGGGCATCCATGTGCCGCCGGGCGAGGCCTACGCGGCGGTGGAGCATCCCAAGGGCGAATTCGGCATTTATCTGGTGTCAGATGGGGCCAACAAACCCTACCGTCTGAAAATCCGCGCGCCCGGCTTTGCCCATCTGCAAGCCCTCGATGAAATGTCGCGTGGCCACATGATCGCCGACGTCGTGACCATCATCGGCACGCAGGATATTGTGTTCGGGGAGATCGACCGGTGAGTGCGGCAGCCATCAACGCGAATGCAGCAACACCATCAGCGGTGTTGAGTGCTGCTTCCCTCAAACGGATCGACCGTGAACTGGCCAAGTATCCGGCCGATCAGAAGCAATCAGCGGTGATGTCGGCGCTGGCGATTGCCCAGGACGAAAAAGGCTGGCTCGCGCCCGATACCATGCAGGCGGTGGCCGACTATTTGGGCATGCCGGCGGTCGCGGTGCAGGAGGTGGCGACCTTCTACAACATGTATCACCTGAAACCGATGGCGAAGTACAAGATCAGCGTGTGCACCAATCTGCCGTGCGCGCTGTCAGGCGGGGAGCGTGCCGCCGAGCATTTGAAGAAGAAGCTGGGCGTGGGCTACAAGCAAGCGACGGCTGACGGGCGCTTTACCATTGTCGAGAGTGAATGCATGGGCGCCTGTGGTGACGCGCCGGTGGTCATCGTCAACAACAAGCGTATGTGCAGCTTCATGTCGCATGACAAGCTCGACGCCCTGATCGAGGAGTTGACATGACCTGCCTGCATGACCGTCATATCAATCCGCTAATCGTTGCCGGTCTCGACGGCAAAAACTGGCGTCTGGCCGATTACGAAAAACGTGGCGGCTATGAAGCACTCAAGAAGATACTCAACACGCCGATCACGCCGCAGGAAGTGATTGCTGAAGTCAAAAAATCCGCCTTGCGCGGCCGCGGCGGCGCGGGTTTCCCGACGGGCCTGAAGTGGAGCTTCATGCCACGCGGCTTTTCCGGCGACAAATACGTGGTGTGCAACTCCGACGAAGGCGAACCAGGCACCTTCAAGGATCGCGACATCATGCGCTACAACCCGCATATCCTGATCGAAGGCATGATCATCGCCGGCTACGCGATGGGCGTGCCGGTGGGCTACAACTACATCCACGGCGAGATTTGGGCCGACTACGAACGCTTCGAAGAAGCGCTCGAGGAGGCGCGCGCCGCCGGCTATCTGGGCAAAAACCTTCTCGGCAGCGACTTCAATTTCGAACTGCACGCGCACCACGGTTTCGGCGCCTACATTTGTGGTGAGGAAACTGCGCTGCTCGAATCACTCGAAGGCAAAAAGGGCCAGCCGCGTTTCAAGCAACCGTTCCCGGCGAGCTACGGCCTGTACGGCAAGCCCACCACCATCAACAACACTGAAACTTTCGCCGCAGTGCCGTGGATCATTCGCAATGGCGGTGACAAGTTTCTCGAAATGGGCAAGCCCAACAACGGCGGCACCAAGTTGTTCTCGGTCTCCGGCGATGTCGAGAAGCCCGGCAACTACGAGATTCCGCTTGGTACGCCTTTTGCCAAACTGCTCGAACTTGCGGGCGGCATGCGCGTAGAGCTCGAACGAAAAATCAGAGCCCAGGATGTTCTTGCCGAGGAAT
>JANLTL010000664.1:0-14888 GCA_031362905.1 Burkholderiales bacterium
CCAGAAAAGTAATCAGAATCGGCTCGATCTGGGCCGACAATGTCTTAAGTTCGTATTCCACCTCGCGCTGGTAAATCTCGGCCACATCTTCCATCATCGCATCGAGCTGGCCAGACTCCTCGCCCACCTGCACCATTTGCAGCACGATGGGGGTGAAAATTTTGGACGCCATGGCGGTGCGCAACAAGGAGTCGCCACGCTCGACGCCGATGCGCATTTTTTCGACCCGGTCACCGATAAAGGCGTTATCGACCGTGCGCGCGACCAGACTCAGGCCCTGGATAATCGGTACGCCGCTGCGCGCGGCCAACGCAAAACTGCGGGCGAAGCGCGCCAGCGTAGCCTTGAGAATGATCTTGCCGGCGATGGGGAACTTGAGCTTGTACTCGTCCCACACCAAGCGCCCGGAAGTAGTGGCTACCCACGAAACCCACAGGTAAGCGGCGCCCACCGCTGCGCCGACCATCAGCCACCAGTAGGCGATCATGAAGTCCGAAAAGCCGATCAGCAGTTGGGTCATCAGCGGCAGCGGGGCGTTGAAGCTTTTGAATACCTTGGAAAACGCCGGCACCACCAGGAGGTTGATCACCACAATCGCGATGCCCATCGCCGCCATCACAAACGCGGGGTAGCGAATCGCTGCCTTGACCTGGTTGCGCATGAACAAACTGAACTCCATGTGCTCGTACATGCGCAACAGCACTTCTTCGAGCCGCCCCGAGGTTTCGCCGACGCGCGCCATGTTGACGAAAAATTCGGAAAACACCGGCGCTTCGCGCGCCAGCGCGGCGGAAAACTCGCGGCCCGAGTCGAGGCTCGCGCGCAGGTTACCCATGACGCGGGCAAACGCCGGACTGGTCGCCGACTGCTGCAAGCCACTCAAGCCCTGCATGATCGGCACCCCGGCTTTGAGCAGGGCATAGAGCTGGCGGCTGAACAGCATCAACTGCTCATCGGTCACTTTTTCCTCGAAAAAACGGGCGACCGCCTCGCCAGCGGAACCGGAAGCTGCCGCCGCCGCGCTCTCGGTGATCGACACCGGTGTAATGCCGCTGGCAAACAGCGAGCTGGCGGCCTGGCTGCTGTCGGCGCTCTCCAGCGTACCGGTCACAAGTTCGCCCGAACTGCTGCGGCCTTGATAGGCAAAATGGGCCATCAGATCACCCCGGCACTGTGGCGGGCGGCAAAGCAATCATCGCCCTGCCCTCGCTCGGCGCTGGCGGCCTGGCGCATTGCGGCGTCGGACTTGGAGTAAGTTCGCATGCCATCAGGATATCCGCTCGGGGGCTCAGCCATCGATGCGTGAACTGATCTGCATCGCTTCGTCGATGGTGGTGCGCCCGGCCACCGCGAGCTCGGCCGCGTGCCGTCGCAGGGTATGTCCGCCCATCTGCGCCGCTGCCGCTTCGGCGAATTCCTGGGGATCGCCCCGGTTGGCCACCTGCACCATGGCGTGATTCATCTCGAGCAGCTCGTACACGCCGGTACGGCCGACGTAGCCGGTGTTGGCGCATTGATTGCAGCCCGTCCCCTCAACGCACTTGCTGGTATCCACACTGTCGCCGAGTTCGGCAGTCAGCCATTCCCGCTCGTGCGGCCGTGGCTGATGCGCCGCGCGGCAGACGTCGCACACCACGCGCAGCAGGCGTTGCGCCACCACCAGCCGCAGCGACATCGCGACCATGTAGCGCGGCGCGCCCATGTCGACCAGGCGCAGCGGCGTGGAGCCGGCATCGTTGGTGTGCAAGGTGGACAGCACCAGGTGGCCGGTCATGGCGGCGCGCAGCCCGGTTTCTACCGTGGCCTGATCGCGCATCTCGCCGATCAGGATGACATCGGGATCCTGGCGCAGGGTGGCGCGCAGCACCCGGTCAAAACTCAAGTCGATTTTTTCGTGCACCTGCACCTGGTTGATGCCGGGCAGGCGGTATTCAATCGGGTCTTCGACCGTGATGATCTTGCGCGCCGGCGTATTGAGCTCATTGAGTGCGGCATACAGGGTGGTGGTCTTGCCGCTGCCGGTCGGCCCCGTCACCAGCAGCATGCCTTGCGGCGTCGCCAGCACGGCGCGAATGCGTTCGAGCAGTGCTGGCGGCAGGCCGATACGGTCCAGGCTTAGCAGCTGGGCATTGTTGATCAGCAGGCGCATCACTACCGACTCGCCGTATTGGGTCGGCATGGTCGAGATGCGCACGTCGATGCGGTGTTCGCGCACCTTTATGTTGAAGCGGCCGTCTTGCGGCAGGCGCTTTTCGGAAATGTCGAGGCCTGACATGAGCTTGAGACGCAGCGCCAATGCCGAGGCAATCTTGATATCAGCCTCGGTCTGCGCGTGCAGCACGCCGTCGATGCGCAGACGAATCTGCAGGCCGCTTTGCTGTGGCTCGATATGCACGTCAGATGCGCGTGCGCCCACGGCGTCTTCAAAGATCGTCTGCAGCAGCCTGACCACCGGGGCATCTTCGACCCCTGGCGTGAGGCCCAGTTCGGCGCCAAAATCACTGCCGGTGCCGGTCGACAACTCCGCCTGCAACTGCTGCGCGAGCCCGTCAATCTCGCCGGTGCGGCGATACACGCGGTCAATGGTGGAAAGCAAGGCTGACTCGGTCACCACCGCCAGCACAATGTCACGCTTGACCAGCTTGACGATTTCGTCATAGGCGGCCAGGTCGGTGGGATCGGCCATGCCGACGCGCACACCGAGCGGCGTGTCTTCGAGCGCGATGGCGCGCAAGCGGCGCGCCTGCGTCTCGGACAACAACGCGATGGTTTCGGGTGCCGCCTGAAACGTCTTCAGATTGACGAAGGGGGCCTTGAACTGCCCGGCGAGCGCCGTGGCGATGGCGGTTTCGGTGACCGCGCCTGAATCGATCAGCACCCGGCCAAGCCGCCGTCCGGTGCGCTTTTGCTCGTCAAGTGCGGCTTGCAATTGCGCCGCGCTGATCAGCTTTTCCTGCACCAGCAGATCACCCAGCCGTACCTTCTCGGGACGTGCCATGCAGCTTCATCCTTGTCATGAATCGCGCACACTGCCAGCCACAGCTTCCGCGGCGCGGTGAGCCTGCATCAGTTCACCCTGGGCATCAGCTTTGGGCAAGCGAGTCTGCGCAGACCGGTTCACCGCATGACCAACTGAGCGGCGCTGCGATGAAATTTATCATGAATGCCTGCTGTCCCCTCTGCCTCCACGCGCAGCAAGGCGCGCTTTCAGGCTCTGGCACCGGTGAGCGCAGGCATGTCGTTCACGCCACACCATCACGCAGGGCACATTAAGGATGCGCTGAACAAGTCCGTAGGCCCGGGATTACCCTGGCACACCCAACAACTGGTCGCGCAAAATCCGCTTCATCAACTTGCCGTTGGGATTGCGCGGCAGCGGCGTGGTGACGAAGCTCACCGTCTCCGGCACTTTGTAATCGGCCAACTGCGCGGCGCAGTGTGCACGTACCGCTTCGATCGTCACCGCCGCATCGGTGGTGTTGATGAAGGCATGCACGCGCTCCCCGAGTACCGGACAAGGCCTGCCGATAATCGCGGCTTCGACCACCCCCGGCAAGGCCATCAAGACGTTTTCGACTTCGACGCTGTAAATCTTGAAGCCGCCGCGATTGAGCATGTCTTTCTTGCGGTCGAAAATGCGCACATAGCCGTCGGCATCGATCGACCCCAGGTCGCCCGAATGCCAATAACCGCCGGTGAATTCGCGTGCGGTCGCTTCCGGGTTGTCCCAGTAGCCTTTGACCATCATTGGCCCGCCAATCCAGATTTCGCCAGTCTCGCCACGCACCACCTCACGGCCCGCGTCATCCATGATGCGCAGGTCGCCGCAGGGCACCGTGACACCGATGGTGTCGGCATGCTCACGCGTATCACCGGCCGGCATGATGGTCACGGGTGAGGTCGATTCAGTGGAGCCGTAGGCGTTGGTGAGAATCAAGCTGGGCAATTTTTTCGCCAGCGTGTCGATCGTGGCGACCGGCATTGGCGCACCGCCATAGGCGCCGATACGCCAGGCCGACAGATCATGCTGCTCGAACTCGGGTTGCCGCAGGATGAGGTTGTACATCGCAGGCACCAGCACGGTGGTGGTCACGCGCTCCGCAGCGGCTTCCCGAATGTAGGCGGCCGCCTTGAATTCGCGCATCACGATCACCGCGCCGCCGACGCGCAACATGGCCGCCAGCACCGCCACCACGCCGGTGACGTGACTGGCCGGCACTGCCAGCGCCGAGCGGTCCTCGCAGTCAAGTCGCAGGCAGGCTTCCAAGTGCATCGCCGAATGCACCACGTTGAAATGCGTGAGCATCGCGCCCTTTGGCTTGCCGGTGGTGCCGGAGGTGTAGAGGATGCAGGCAGTGTCTTCCTCGTCGAGCAATGGTTTGCCGGGGTGCACACCATGATGTTTTAGTGCTTCAAATTCGGGGCCGATGGCAATGCGCACCACGATTGCGGGCGCATCGTTGGCCTCCGGTACGCGCTCGGCCAGTGCAGACTCGAAGACGATGCCCTTGGCGCCGCATTGCTCAAACAGATATTGCAGCCCTGGTTTTTGCTCCCGTACGTTAACCGGCACCACCACCGCGCCAAGGCGCAACAGAGCATAGAGAGCAATGACAAATTCGGGCAGGTTGCCCAGGAACAAGATGACGCGATCACCCTGCGCGACCCCGCGCGCAGCGAGGCCGGCGGCCACTTGCCCAATGTCGGCATCCAACTCTTGCCAGGTCCAGCGGCGGCCCTCAAATACCAGCGCCGCGCGCGTGCCGTGTGCCGACAGCGTCGCCGCAAACATGGCGTTGATGCTGCCAGGACGCTCGGCAAAGCAACGCACCATGCGGTCGCCAAAATGCGACTCCATGCGCATCGCGGGAACGGGATAGTTCCGCCAGTGGTCAGGGGCCGTCACCATGGTTGCCTACGCAGACAGCACTTCGTCGATCACCTCGATCCAATGCTTCACCGGCGTTTGCGTTCCGCTCTGCAAGTGGGTGAGGCAGCCGATGTTGGACGAGCAGATCATGGCGGGCTTGCCTGCTTCGAGGTTGGCGAGTTTGCGCTCTTTGAGTTGCCCGGCAATCTCGGGGTTGAGTACCGAGTAGGCACCGGCCGAGCCGCAGCAAAGGTGCGCGTCGGCAACCGGCGTCAATGCAAATCCGGCGTCGCGCAGAATGTGCTCCGCTTGACCACGCAATTGCTGGCCGTGCTGCAAGGTGCAGGGCGGGTGGTAGGCGATCTTTACCGCAGTGCTGTCTTCATTTTGTTCACCTGCCACCGCCACAAGGTCGTTGGTGGAAGCCATTCTTCGCAACTTAGCCGCCGCGAGCCGCTCTGGGAGCGCTTCTTCGGCCAGTGCCAGCTCGGATAAATCGCGCGTCATCTCCGAGACGCGCCGGGCTTTGGCTGCGTAGGCGTCGTCGTGCGCAAGCAGATGCCCGTACTCCTTGACCATGACGCCGCAGCCCGAAGCGGTCATGGCAATCGCCTCGACTTCTTCGGCCTCAATCATCGGCCACCATGCGTCGATGTTGCGGCGCATGTTGTCGAGGCCCGCCTCCTGATAGTCGAGGTGGTAGTTGAGCGCGCCGCAGCAGCCTGCCTTGGGTGCAGATACCAGAGACACACCGAGGGCGTCAAGCACGCGTGCCGCAGCGTTGTTGATGTTCGGCATCATGGCGTTTTGCACGCAGCCTTCGAGCAGCAGCATTTTGCGCCGGTGCATGCCGGTCGGACGCACACCCGCTTCCTGCTTTTGGGGCACCTTGGCCTTGAGCGCGTCCGGCACCGCCCAGCGCAACGCCTGGCCCAGCGCCATGGCAGGTGCAAACAGCGGGCTGTTGAGGCCCTTGGCAAGCGCGGCGCGTTTGAGCTTGCCGCCAAGCGGACGCTTGACTTGCTCATCGACAATCTTGCGGCCGATGTCTACCAGGCGGCCATATTGCACCCCCGAAGGGCAAGTGGTTTCGCAGTTGCGGCAAGTGAGGCAGCGGTCGAGGTGGAGTTGCGTTTTCGCCGTGGCGGCGTGGCCTTCGAGTACCTGCTTGATCAGGTAAATGCGACCGCGCGGCCCATCAAGCTCGTCGCCGAGCAACTGATAGGTTGGGCAGGTCGCGGTACAAAAGCCGCAATGCACGCACTTGCGCAGAATCGCTTCGGCTTCCTCGCCTTCGCGCGTGCCTTTGTATTTTTCGGCGAGATCAGTTTGCATGGAGACCGCTTAAATGTGAATCGCTCAAAAATGCGGATACATGCGCCCGTGATTGAAAATACCCTGCGGGTCGAACGCGGCCTTGAGGTTTTGGTGAATACGCAACAGCACCGGGTCCAGCGGCGTGAATACGCCAGCCTCACTTTTGAGCTCGTCATCGGCGCGAAACAGCGTAGCGTGACCGCCAACCTGCCTGGCAAGGATGCGCACGGCTTCAAACGGTGCCGCGGTCTTCAACCAGCGCAGCGCACCACCCCACTCGATCAGCTGACGGCCTGGCAGGTCCAGCGCAATCGTGGTGGACGGCACAGAGACGCGCCAGAGCGGCTCCGGACCCGCGAAAAACGCGTCCGTTTGATCACGCAGCCCACACCAGAATGCGGCAGCCTGCGCGGCATTGACCGCCTCACCACCCAGCTTTTTCGCTGCGCTGTTGACCGCAGCTTCCGCACCTTCAAGGCGTACCGTGAGCTCTGCATCGTGATACGCGGTCGCCGTGATCGGCAGCGGCAGACCGCCCCACTCGTTGAGCTTGCTGATGACGCCGCCCTGATCACGCATGCCAAGCCGAAGCGTGCGGCTGGCCACCGGCATGGGCAGCACCTTGAGCGACACTTCGAGAATCACGCCGAGGGTGCCCATCGAACCGGCCATCATGCGCGAGACATCGTAGCCCGCGACATTCTTCATCACCTGCCCGCCGAAGGTGAGCACATCGCCCTTGCCGTCGATGATCTTGCAGCCGAGCACAAAATCGCGCACCGCGCCGTAGTAACCGTTGTTGGCAGCGCGGCGCGGGCCGGAGAGGCCGGCGGCGATGGCGCCGCCAAAGCTGGCGTTGCCGCCAAAGTAAGGTGGTTCAAAAGGAAGCAGTTGACCCTGCGCCGACAGTGCCGTCTCAACCTCAGCGAGCGGCGTGCCGCAGCGCGCAGTGATCACCAATTCGGTTGGCTCATAGGCCGCAATGCCTTGATGGGAGCGGGTTTCCAACGCTTCTCCCTCGGTGGCATGCCCGTAAAACGCCTTGGACCCTGCACCCACGATGCGCAGTGGGCGCTTCGCGGCCAGCGCTGCCTTGACGGCATCGACCAATGCTTCAACGGCCATCAAAACCTCGGCAACTCGGGATGCGGCAGGCTGCCACCCTTGATGTGCATGCCGCCGAACTCGGCGCAGCGATGCAATGAAGGAATGTTCTTCGACGGGTTCAGCAGCCCTTTGGCGTCAAACCCGCTCTTGAGCGCTCGAAACGCCGCCAGTTCGTTCGCACCGAACTGCACGCACATCTGGTTGATTTTTTCGATGCCAACGCCGTGCTCGCCGGTCACTGTGCCGCCCAGTTCAATGCACTTGAGCAGTACTTCATTCGCAAACTCTTCGGTGCGATGCAGTTCGTCGGCATTGTTGGCGTCGAACAAAATCAACGGATGCAGATTACCGTCACCAGCATGAAACACGTTCGGGCAGCGCAAGCCGTATTTCTTCTCCATCTCGGCGATGAAATTGAGAATGGTGCCCAATCCCTTGCGTGGAATGGTGCCGTCCATGCAGTAGTAGTCAGGCGAAATGCGCCCCACAGCGGGGAATGCAGCCTTGCGCCCGGCCCAGGCCTTCAAGCGCTCGGCTTCGTCTGGCGAGACGCTGAGTTTGGTCGCGCCGGACTGGGAGAGCACCGCCTTCATGCGGCCGATTTCTTCGGCCACTTCCTCAGGCGTGCCGTCCGACTCGCACAGCAAAATCGCGGCGGCGTCGAGATCGTAGCCGGCGTGCACATACTGCTCGACGGCGGCGGTGGCAGGCTGGTCCATCATCTCCAACCCGGCGGGAATGATGCCCGCCGCGATGATGTCGGCGACGGCATTGCCGGCTTTCTCGACGGTATCGAATGACGCCAGGATCACCTGCGCCTTTTCGGGTTTGGGCACCAGCTTGACCGTCACTTCAGTCGTCACTGCGAGCATGCCTTCACTGCCGATGATGACCGAGAGCAAATCGTAGCCCGGCGCATCGAGCGCTTCGGAGCCGAACTCGATGGCCTCCCCTTCCATCGTGAAACCGCACACACGCAACACGTTGTTCACCGTGAGGCCGTATTTGAGGCAATGCACGCCCCCTGAATTCTCGGCCACGTTGCCGCCGATGGTGCATGCAATTTGCGATGAAGGGTCGGGTGCGTAATAGAGGCCAAGGTGTGCCGCAGCTTCCGAGATGGCGAGGTTGCGTACACCGGGTTGCACGCGGGCCGTGCGCGCGAGGGCATCGACTGAAAGGATCTTGTTGAACTTGGCGAGCGACAGCAACACGCCATCGCCCATCGGCAGTGCGCCACCCGACAGCCCGGTGCCGGCACCGCGTGGCACCACTGGCACATCGAGTTCAAAGCAGGTCTTGAGAATCTGCTCGACTTGGGCTTCAGTATTCGGCAACGCCACTACCATCGGCACCTGTCGATAGGCCGAGAGGCCATCGCATTCGTAGGGCCGGGTGTCCTCGGAATCGAACAGCACCTGTGCCTCGGGCATGAAGGCGCGCAGCGCGGCGACGACGCGGGTCTGGCGCAAAAGGTCGATCAGGGTGTTGGAAACGGGGGCGTTCATGTGAGGTGCAAGCGGTCAGAAAGTACTTATGCGCAAATCGAAGAGAAGGCCCAAAAGCCATGGTGGGAGCGACTCTACGGTTGCCGCCTGCTTACATTGAAATGATTTTTCCCGGATTCATGATGTTGTCCGGGTCCATCGAACGCTTGATCATGCGCATGACATCCACCCCGTCGCCATGCTCGGCATCCATGAATTCCATCTTGCCGCAGCCAATGCCGTGCTCACCGGTGCAGGTGCCTTCCATCGCGATGGCGCGCTCGACCAGGCGATGGTTCATTTGCTCACCGACCAGGATGTCATCCGGATTGTTCGGATCAATGATGATGCACAGGTGGAAATTGCCATCGCCGATATGCCCGAGCACCGGCACCATGCGGCCCGATGCGGCGATGTCCTTTTCGGTTTCAGCCAGACACTCGGCCAGGCGCGAGATCGGTACGCAGACGTCGGTCGAGATGATGCGGGAACCGGGTTGCAACTGCAGGCAGGCGAGGTAGGCGTCATGCCGCGCCTGCCAAAGTTTGCTGCGGTCTTCGGGCTTGGTGGCCCACTGAAACTCTTCAGCGCCCTGATCCGCAGCGATCGCCTGCACCGTCTCGGCCTGCTCCTTGACGCTGCTCTCGCTGCCGTGGAACTCGAAAAACACTGTCGGCTTTTCCTGAAACGTGGTCTTGCTGTGATGATTGATCGCCTTGACACAAAGGGGATCAACGAAATCGCAGCGCGCCACCGGCACGCCCATCTGGATCGCCTGGATCACGGTGTTGGCCGCCGCCACCATGTTGGGGAAGCAGCACACCGCGGCCGACATTGCTTCAGGCTGCGGATAGAGTTTGACGGTGACTTCGGTGATCACGCCAAGCGTACCTTCGCTGCCGACAAACAGGCGCGTGAGGTCGTAGCCGGCGGATGATTTCCTGGTGCGCCGCCCGGTCTTGACGATGCGGCCATCGGCCAGCACCACGGTCAGGGCCAGCACGTTCTCTTTCATGGTCCCGTAGCGCACTGCCGCCGTGCCCGAAGCACGTGTCGCGCTCATACCGCCGATCGACGCGTCGGCGCCCGGGTCAACCGGGAAAAACAGGCCGGTGTCCTTGATGTGGGCATTCAAGGCCTTGCGCGTCACGCCGGCCTGCACCACGGCGTCCAGGTCGTCCGCATGCACGTCGAGCACTTGATTCATGCGTGACAGGTCGAGCGATACACCACCGTGGATCGCGAGGATGTGGCCTTCGAGCGAGGTACCGGTGCCGTAGGGAATCACCGGAAACTTGTGTTTGGCGCAGGCCTTGACGACGCCTGCGACTTCGTCGGTCGTCTCGGCAAACACCACCACGTCGGGCAGTGCGTCGGGAAAGTGCGATTCATCATGCCCGTGGTGCTCACGCACGGCGGAGGCGGTGGAGACGCGCTCCTTGCCAAGCAAGGCGATGAGTTCGTCGAGCAGCGTGGCGGGCAGTTCGCGGCGCAGGTATTTGGAGGCGAGAGGCTGGTTCATGGCGGTCACCAAGAGAAAATGGAGGCATACAGACGCCGGATTTTACGCCCGCGCGGAAGTTGGGGCGGATGGAGCATGTTCGCATCAAGTTCCGCGGTGCCACCCGGCGAATCAAATTTCATCTGCGCTATAGCCCGACTCGCGCTGATGCCGGAAACGCAGCACATCTACGTGCTCCGACGCGTCGCCGTATGCGTATTTGGCGATATAGCCGCTGCGCCTGCGCGAGATGATGAGTTCGCGAAATCCCCTGGGTGCGCCGGGTACAGGGCGGCCAATCCCGGGCTGATGGGTGAGCACCTGCAAGGCATCGATCACGTGTTCGAACAAGCCGCCTGCCAGCGGATCACCCACCCGGGAAAGAAATTCTTCCAGCCGCTCCAAGTCCGCAAGCGCCTCGTCAGTCAGTACTACCCGCGCCACGTCAGAACACTTTGGTCATGGCGGGCCGCTGCGGCCTGGGCCCTTTGCCTTGACGAAATACCGCCAGCTTGGAAAAGTAATCCCGCACCGCAGCGAGCTCATGGCCCATACCGGTTGACTGCATGTTCTGCAATGCGTCTTCAGAATCTTGCTGAAACTTTTCGCGCAAATAGGCGCGCTGCGTGGCGGCAGTGAGCGTTTGCAGCATGAATGCATGCGCGCTCACCCCTGCCCGGCCGGCGACGTCGTCAATCTGCGCTTTGAGTCCCGCCGGCAATTTCAGACTGGTCGGGCGTACTGCCGCGTTTGCGCCACCGCCGCTGGCCTTTTTGTCAGCAGCAGTGGTTCGACCGGCGGCGGCGGCTGGTGCAGGCCTGCCGCGTTTGGCACGGGTGGTGGTGGCGCTGCTGCTGGTGCGGCTGCTGGTGCGGCTGCGCGTAGTGGATTCGGTTGGCGGCATGGCAGGCTCCGGCTTGATCAAAAGGTAGTCATATATTACTACCGGTGCGCAAACCACGTCGATTCAACAGCCGTTCGCGTCAATCCCCATTGGTCACCGCCAGCACCGCCGCATACACGGCCTGCACCGCCAACGCCATGCGCCGGTAGTCGAGCTTGTCCGCCGTGTCGCTGGCCAGGTGATAGTGCGGGTTGCGGTAGAACGAAGTGTCGGTGATCATCAAGGCCGGGTAGCCTGCGTCCCAATAGTTCAGGTGATCGGAAAAATCAACCCCAGTCAACCACGACGGCGCATTCATCGATACCACCGGAAGCTTGACCGCACCGGCCATCGCCGCTTTGACCCGGCGCGTGATGTTCATTTCGTCAAAGCGCCCGATCACGCTGATGAAATTGCCTTGCGAGGGGTAGATGCTGCCCAGCACCGGCAGCGGATACTTTTGGCTTCCCTCCGCATCACTGTAAAAGCCCAGCATCTCCAGTGCCAGCATCAGGCGTACCGGCACACCCTTGTCTTTCAGCGCCCGTGCGTGCTGCGCACTGCCCATCTCCTCAGTGCGGAAATACGGCGGCTCTTCGCGCGTGTAGGCCACCAGTTCAACCGGATGTTTCAACTCGGCACGCGCGAGCAGGCGCGCGAGCTCGATCAGCGCGGCCACGCCGCTGGCGTTGTCGTCGGCACCTGGCGTGTTGAAGTGCGCGTCGTAATGCGCGCCGATCACGACGCGTTCACCCTCCGGCGGCCCGAAACGCGCAATGATGTTGCGCGCCTTGATGTCGTCCGCGTCATACACCTGCTCAGTGATCTGCGCGCCACTCTTGGCCAGCTCGGCACGCACATAGTTGGCAGCAGCATCAAGCTTGGCGGGGTCGGCTGCGCTGCGCGGATGAAATTGTTCGCTGAGGATGCGCACATGGCGTTCCAACGAACGCGCGTCTACGGCGGGCGCATCGGACGCAACCGGCATCACAAAGGGTTGCGTCAGCAGCGCCCACAGCAGCGCGACGCCACTTGCCACTGCGGCCAGTGCGGCCAGTACGCCAATTGCAATTCGTTTCATGGAAGACTCAGACACCAAGTTTGGCCAGCATGGCTGACCTTGCAGCATCGGCAATGACACGAGTATCGCGCAATCGACCGCAGATCCACGTCCAAGCGGGTTTAACGCGAAAATACGTGCGCGCACCGCCCCAACCGACCAAGCCGACGCCGGGCGCACACGCCGCTTGCCCCATTTCATTTGACAGACCCTTGTCTTCCGGAGAATCACGTCCCATGGACACCGCCCCAACTCCCCAGCGCGCCCCCATCCGCAAGCCGCTTGCCGGCCGCCTGTGCAACCTCGACCGCCTGGTAGCAGCCATGACCGCCCGCGGCATCGACGGCATCGTCGCGTCCGGGGCCAACAACGTCTACTACCTCACGGGCTTCAATGCCATCGCGCACAAGTCGGATGAGCCGCGCCCTTACGCAGTGGTGCTCTCGCGCCACGCACCGGAGAAACCCGTATTCGTGATGGCTGACTATTACGTGGGCACCCTGGTCGCGCAGCCGACCTGGGTGACGGACATCCGGCCGTATCGCGCTGTCATGATGCCGATGGACGTGCCGCCCACGCCCGGCGACATCGAGCGTTTTCTGCCGCGCAGTGCGCACGGGCAGGCTTGGGCTGCCGGCGCGCGTGAACATTTTTGCTTCGACAAGGGCACTGCCGTGCGTGGCGCACTCGCCGACCTGGGCCTCGCCTCCTCGCGTATCGCGTTCGACGATCTGGGCTACGGCATGTCGCTCAACCTCGATTCAGCCACGGTGCTCGACGGCTACGATGTGCTGATGGATGCGCGGGCCATCAAGACGGACATCGAAATCGGCATGCTCGAACGCGCCGCTGCGCTCAATGAGGCCGCAATCCTGCGCACCATTGCTGCCTGGCAACCCGGCTGCACCTGGCGCGATCTGGGCCAAACCTATGCAAAAGCAGTCATCGACCTGGGCGGATTCGTACACGACCCGGGTGGCATGGTGTGGGGCCATCCCACCGGAACCGACCCTGCCATCCAGTTGCAGACCGGGTTCGAGACCGACGAAGTGCGGCGCGGCACCAACGTCATGTTTGACTGCCACGGCATCATCGATTTGTACTGCTGGGATGGCGGCAAGACCTGGGTGGTCGACGGCCAGCCCGAGGGGGAGGCAAAATTGCATGCAGACGCCACCGCCAAGGTCGCAGAAACCATGATTGCGGCGATGCGGCCCGGCGTGCGCGTGAGCACCCTGCAGCGCCTCGCGCGCGACACCTACCGCAAATGCGGCGTCAAAGACGCAGATCAGACCATCGCGTTTTTCCATGGTCTCGGGCTGTCGCACATGGACCTGCCGACTCGCACCGCCGACGGCAAGCCCAACGGCGACTGGATGCTCGAAGCGGGCATGGTCGTACCCCTGCACCTGCTGGTGCCCGGCGGTGAAAGCTCGCGCTGGTGGCTCGAAGAAATTGTGCACGTCGGCGCACAGCACAGCCGCCCGCTGTTTTCATGGGGCTTCGGCCCCAATTGACCTGCCCTGCACGGGAGACAAACTGAATTTCCGTGCATGGCGGCTACACTCACATTTTTCCAAACAAGCTGCAGGAGCGGTACATGACAAAGATGGTCGAAGGGCAAGTTGTGGTGGTGACGGGATCAGGCGGCGGCATCGGGCGCGACATGGCGCTGGCGTTCGCAGCGCAAGGCGCGAAGGTCGTGGTCAATGACATCGGCGCGTCGGTTGCCGGCGAAGGCAGCGACGCCGGCCCCGCGCAAAAAGTCGTGGCCGAAATCAAGGCGGCAGGCGGCAACGCGGTGGCGAACACCGACAGCGTGGCCGATGCGTCAAGCGCCGCACGCATTGTCGCCACCGCGATGGATGCCTTCGGGCGCATTGATTGCGTGGTCAACAACGCCGGCATCTTGCGCGACCGCTTTTTCCACAAGATGAGCGTGGACGAATGGGATGCCGTGATCAAGGTGCATCTCTACGGAGCCTATTACGTCAGCCGGGCGGCGGCAAATTACTTCAAGGATCAGGAGTCGGGCTGTTTCATCCACATGACCTCGACCTCCGGTCTGATCGGCAATTTTGGCCAGGCCAATTACTCGGCGGCCAAGCTCGGTCTGGTGGCATTGTCGAAGTCGATTGCGCTCGACATGATGAAATTCAAGGTGCGCTCCAACTGCATCGCTCCGTTTGCGTGGAGCCGCATGATCGGATCGATCCCGACCGAGACCGATGCCGAAAAGGCGCGGGTCGAGCGCATCAAGCAGATGACACCGGCCAAGATCGCGCCGCTGGCCGTCGCACTTGCCAGCCCCTCCTCGGCACATGTCAGCGGCCAGGTGTTCTCGGTGCGCAACAACGAAATCTTCCTGATCAGCCAGCCACGTCCGATCCGTTCCGTGCATCGCGGCGAAGGCTGGACGCCGGAGACCGTGGCGAGCCATGCGTTACCGGCTTTGAGCGGCTCGTTCTACAGCCTCGACCGCACCTCCGACGTGTTCACTTGGGACCCGATCTGACCATGAACGCTCCCGAAGCGCTTGCTGGCGTGCGGGATGCGCGCGCGCACCCCTGCATCACCGAAGACCATGAGATGCTGCGTGACACGATCCGCCGCTTCATCGCCGAGCGAGTGCTGCCGGAGGCTGACAAGTGGGAAGAGCAAGG
>JANLTL010000685.1:0-21016 GCA_031362905.1 Burkholderiales bacterium
GAGGCATGTTTTTGTCATGACTTTTGAATTTCTCAATAACCGGCGGCAAGCCTCGTAAATAGGCGGGAGTCGGCCCGAAAGGCGCTCCCACCAAGGGTTTCAGGCTTGAATCGGTGGTCTCTGCAGCGACCACACGAGCGATGCGTCAAATGGTATTGGGGAACGCCGCTACTGGCGGGTGGCCCGTGGTGGCATTGACCAGGGCCAGCCACGTTTCCTGCTGCCAGGCATGTTCCCCCGCGAAAGCCTCCGGGCTGGTCACCGCATGGGAAGCATAGGCATACACCGCTGCATAGGCCGCGTAGTCGGCGGCCTCTTCGGCACGGCCCGCCAGAGCTTTCGCCACTGCATGCGTGGCCGAGACCGCAGCGTGCGCCGCGCCGTCGATTGAAACCGAACCAGGATGGCGTGTCGCCAGGTGCGCGGCGCGGATCGCGGCCTGTTCCAGCATCTCGCGATCACAGGTGCCATTGACGAACCCCTGCAGCACCGCCAGTTGCTCCATCACTTCCGCGCTCTCGATCAGGTGTTGTACCCGCTCCACGCAGGCCAGTGCGAAGCGCCAGCGCAGCGGATGGTCACCAGGACACGTTGTCAACAGTGAAGCGACTGCCGGGTTCATGCCTGACCTCGCGCGACCAGCATGAGATACAGGCCCTGTCCGAGGTAGATCGTCCCCGCGACCAGGACGATCCATTTGGTCCACACGCGAAACTGCGCCTCGTTCATCGCGTCGAGCACGCGACGAGAGAGGTTGGTGCCCGTCACCGCGCAGCCGATGGCGATGAGGAAGACCAGCGGCTCGATCATGCCGGCTTCCCGATTGCTTCCCCACGTCAGCAGAGACCCGAAATAGACAATTTTCAGGGTGTGGCTGAACACCTGGATCGCCGCCTTGGTCGCGACGACCTGCTTGCGGTCCATCGCGGCTTGCACAAAGAACAGGTCGAGGATCGGCCCCGATATTCCGGCGAGCAGTTGCAGGATGGTGCAAATGACGCCGCAGGCGCAGGTATGTGCGCCGCGCGTGGCGTCAGCGCGCACCTGCCTGGGTAACAGCATTGCCACGAACGGCAACGATCCGAGCACGACCAACGCGGTCGCCTTGTCGGTGGCAAAGGGCAGCACAGCAAATCCGCACGCGGTGAGAATTGCGGCCGCGCCGTAGCATCCAACCGTGCGCCAGCGCACGTGCGCGCGCCACAACCAGGCGCGCCAGCCATTGGCCGCCAGTTGCGTCACGCCATGCAGCAACATCGCCTGCGCAACAGGCAGCATCACCAGCAGCAGGCCCATCAGGATCATCCCCCCGGCCATGCCAAAGATGCCTGACAGGAACGACGTTACCAATACGACGGCGGCGAACGAGACAGCGAGGGGCAGAGTCAACATGACAGCGTGGGGGCTTGAATGTCAGGGCGCAGTGTGAGGTGCGCTTCCGTGCGGCAGGTGGTGCGGATGCGCCAGTGTGGCGCAACTTGTGATTTGCGTAAAATGAATTTATTACTGTTATTCATGATTATTACTCATGAAACTGGACACCTTGGGCGTACAGGCCTTTGTGGCGATTGCCGACCACGGCGGCTTCCAGAAGGCCGCCGGCGCCCTGCACCTGACGCAAACTGCGCTGACGCGGCGCCTGCAGAACCTGGAGGCCTTCCTCGGCCAAAAACTGATTGAACGCACCACACGCTCAGTCGCGCTGACCGATACCGGCCAGACCTTCCTGCCCCAGGCGCGACGCCTGCTGGCCGACCTGTCCGCCGCGCTCACCGAGATTCGCGAGACCGGCAAGGCGCGGCGCGGCGACGTCACCATCGCCTGTGTGCCGACGGTCGGCGTGCAGTTCCTGCCGCGCATCATCGAGGAATATGCCGCGCGCTTCCCCGACAACCGCATCAGGATTCTCGACCATGCCTCGTCGCTGGTGGCCGATGCGGTACTTCGGCGCGAGGCGGAATTCGGCATTCACATTGCTGGCGCCCACCACAACGAGTTGAACAGCGTGCCGCTGTTGACAGATCGCTATGTGGTGATCTGCCGGGATGATCATGCGCTGGCACAGCGCAAACGTCTGTCCTGGAAACAGCTTGAGCCCCATGCCTTGATCTTTACCGGCGAGGGCAGCAGCAATCGCCCGGTGCTCGATCGGGCGTTGAGCGAGGTGTCGCTCGCCCTGCGCGCCTATTACGAAGTGCAGCGCAGCTCGACGGCGGTCGGCCTGGTGGCGGCCGGGGTCGGCATCGCGGTGGTACCACGCCTGGCGATGCAGCGCGGGGCCTACCCCAATATCAGGATCATTGCACTTGCCGACCCGGTGGTGTCACGCAAGCTGGCGCTGGTCGCGCGTCGCGCCGCGCATCTGTCGCCAGCCGCGCAGGCCTTGTACGACATGATCCTGCGCCACGCCGCCATAAGCTGAGGCCTTGGCGGCCGAATGACAGGCCGCGTCTTCAGCCTTGTCGCTGCACACGCCGGCTGCCGCCGTGGCGGCGGTCCGCCTTGGCATCCAGTGGGTAATCGCGCGCCATGTTCTCGGCAGCCTCGGTCAGCGTCGCGAGAATCTGATCGAGCTCCCTGCGCTGCGCGCGTGTCAACGAGCCCAGCAGGCGCGCACTGAGAGCAGCTGATAGCGGAAACAGTTCCCGGTAAAGACGGCGTCCTTCATCAGTCAGTGTGATCCGCGCGCGCCGGTGATCACCCGGCACCGGGCTGCGCAGCGCCAGCTTCTTGCCGCACAACATGGTGATGACGCGTGAGGTGCGTGCTCGGTCGATGTGGGCCTGTTCGGCAAGCGCAGAGGGGGATAGCGCACCCTGTACCGCGAGAATCGCGATCAGGCGCCATTCGCGCCGTGTGATGCCGTAACGCCCTTCGCAGAGGCGGATCACCAGCGCCCCGCTGCTCGCATGCAGGCGTGCGAGCCGGAAGTTCAGCAGGTCGTGGACGGATTCGGGTTTTTCAAACGACATGGCGTTGCAGGCGAGATGGGTAAATGATTGTATAGATCAACTGTCAAGTCCGGCCATACACTCCGGTTCGACTCATGCCATCTTGGCGGCGCCCAACCGGAATCCACATGCAAGCCAGCCAGCTTTCCGCTTCACGCAAGATCGGCGACTCGCACGTCTTCGATCTTGCCATGTCACATCGCGGCTTGCGCCTCAATCGCATGTGCCATGTGCTCAATGACGCGACTGGCCGCGCCGCATTCCGCGCGGATGAGGCGGCGTTCCTGGCGCGTTTCGACCTCACTGAAGCCGAGCTGGCGCTGGTCACCGCGCGCGACTTCAATGGCCTGTTGGCAGCCGGCATCAATATCTACTATCTGATCAAGTTCGGCGTTGCCACTGGCAATGGTCTCTACCGGATGGGCGCGCAAATGCGCGGCGAGACCTACGAGCAGTTTCTCGTCTCACGCAACAACAGCGGAGCGGTCTGACATGGCACGCATCGTCGGCGGCATCGCCAGTTCCCACGTGCCCTCGATCGGCGGCGCACACGACCGCGGCAAGCACGAGTCCCCTGCATGGAAACCGCTGTTTGACGCTTATGTGCCGGTGCGCGAATGGCTGGCGCGCGTCAAGCCCGACATCGCCATCGTCGTCTACAACGACCATGCAGCCGAATTCTTCTTTGACAAATACCCCACCTTCGCAGTGGGCGCTGCGGAACATTATGCGATTGCCGACGAAGGCTTCGGCGTGCGCCCGCTGCCGCCCGTGCGGGGGCATCTGGCGTTTTCGCAACATTTGTGCGAATCACTGGTGTACGACGAATTCGACCTCACCGTGTGCCAGGAACTAAAGGTAGAGCACGGCTTCCTGGTGCCGATGCACTTGTGCTTCGACTATCGGGACGGCTGGCCGGTGGCGTCGGTGCCGCTTCAGGTCAACGTCCTGCAGCACCCGCTGCCCACGGCGCGGCGCTGCTACCGGCTCGGTCAGGCGATCGGCCGCGCGGTGGAGGCGTTCGCAGCGGATCTCAAGGTCGTGGTGATCGGTACCGGCGGCATGTCGCACCAGCTCACCGGATCGGCATTTGGCGACATGCAGCCCGACCACGACCTCGATTTTCTCGACCGCCTCGAAAGCGATCCCGAGAGCCTGACCGGCTGGAGCCATCAGTTGTTGATGGAGAAGTTCGGTGTCGAAGGGATCGAGTTGATCATGTGGCTGGTAATGCGCGGTGCCCTGCCGGCCGCGGTGCGCTGCGTGCATCGCCACTATTACGCACCGATGACCACCGGCATGGGCCTGATGACGCTGGAGCCGGCATGAGCTGCCGTCAAGGCAAGGTGCTGCGGCGGGCGGCGGCTGACGCATGCGCCTGAGCACCCAGGTCGCCATCATCGGCGCCGGCCCGGCCGGACTCATGCTGGCCCACATGCTGCGCCGCGCGGGCATTGACTCGATCGTCCTGGAGAGCCGCAGCCGCGAACATGTGCAGGACCGCCTGCGCGCCGGCGTGCTCGAACACGGGTCGGTCGATTTCCTGTGCGAGATGGGTCTGGGTGCGCGCATGCGCGTTCAGGGCATGCCGCAGACCGGCATTGATTTTCGTTTTGATGGCGCGACGCACCGAATCGACTTCGCCGCTGCGAGTGGCGGCCGCACGGTGATGGTCTATCCACAACATGAAGTGGTGGCCGATTTGTTGCGCGCGCATGATGCAGCTGGCGCCGGCATCCGCTTCGGCGCCGCTGCCGCGGCGATTGAGGACGTCAACGGTCCGCGTCCGCGCGTACGCTTCGAGCAGGACGGCGCAAGCGGCACAAGCGGCACAATCGATTGCGAGTTTGTCGCGGCATGCGACGGTTTTCGCGGAATTTCGCGTGCAGCGGTGCCTGAAGGCGCGCTGCGCATTCACGAATGCGTTTATCCCTTCGCCTGGCTCGGCATCCTGGCCGACGCAGCCCCTGCCGCGCCTGATGTGACCTGGGGCTGCCACACCGGCGGATTCGCGATGATGAGCATCCGTTCACCGGCCGTGACACGGCTGTATCTGCAATGCGAACCCGATGACTTGGCGGGCCACTGGCCGGACGACCGCATCTGGCGCACACTGCATGAGCGGCTCGACGTGCCGGGCATGCCACCGGTCAACGAGGGGCGCATCACGCAGAAAAGTGTGACGGCAATGCGCAGTTTCCAGCTTGAACCGATGCGCTACGGCCAGCTGTTTTTCGCCGGCGACGCCGCCCACATCGTGCCTCCTACCGGCGCCAAAGGCCTCAATGCAGCGCTCGCGGACGTCAAGGTGCTCGGCACTGCACTTGAGCGCTACTACAACCGTGGCGATGCTGCAGGGCTGGAGCGCTATTCGGAAATATGCTTGCGCCGCATGTGGCTGGTGCACCGGTTCTCCTCCTCCTTGTGCACGATGGTGCACCGGGTCAAGGACGACAGCAGCTTTGCGCGCAACATGAATCGTGCCGGCCTTGACTACATGACCGGTACGGCGGCGGGCAGGCAGTCGTTCTCGGAAAATTTCACCGGCCTGCCGGTGGAAGCATGAAGCCGGCACCAAAGCACTGGCCCACGCTGTTTTCGCACAGGAGAGTTGAATGACATCGCAAAAAGGGAAATTGCACATCGCATCATTGCTGGGAGCACTGTTGCCGGCCCTGGCGCTGGCCGTGATGCCCTGCGCGCACGCGCAGCCGGCGGCACCTGCGTGGCCGGTCAAATCGATACGCGTGATCGTCAACTTTCCACCTGGCAGTTCACCGGACGTGCTGGCACGCGTTCTGGCACCGCAATTGGAAAAAGCGCTTGGCCAAAGCTTAATCGTGGAGAATCGCGCGGGTGCCAGCGGTATGATCGGCGGCGATGCGGTGGCGAAAAGTGTGCCTGACGGCTACACGTTTCTGATGACGGCGGGCAGCACCATGTCGATCTCGCCAGCCTTGTCGAAAATGCCTTTTGATGCAGCCAGAGACCTGGTGCCTGTTGCATCGGTCGCGCGTATTGCGCTATTTCTGGTGCAGCGCGCCGACTTGCCACCCAAAAATATTGGCGAGTTTCTCGCCTACGTCAAGGCCCGTCCCGGCAAGCTCAGCTACGGGTCCGCCGGCAACGGCACGGGTTTGCATATCGCCGGCGAAATGCTCAAGAGCCCGGCCGGCCTGTTTGCAGTGCATGTGCCCTATCGCGGCGCTGCGCCGGCGCTGCAAGATCTGCTGGCCGGCCAGACCGACTATTACTTCGATCCCGGCATTGCCTTCGCCCACGTGCGCGCGGGCCGTTTGCGCATGCTGGCGGTGGGCAGCCTGCAGCGCTCGGAGAGCTTTCCGGATGTGCCAACGCTCGCCGAATCCGGTCTCGCCGGGTTTGATTCCGGCACCACGCACGGCATCTTCGCACCCGTTGCCACGCCGCTGGAAGTGGTGGTGCGGCTCAATGCCGAGGTCAACCGGCTGCTCGCAACTCCCGCCGTGCAGGTCCAGGTGCGGGCCATGGGCGCCGAGCCCTCCGCACAATCGCCGGCTGCTTTCGGCGCACAAACCCAGCAAGACTTGAAGCGCTATGCGGAAATCATTCGCGAGCGCAAAATACGCGAAGACTGACGCGGCAATACCATCCTTGAGGAGCAATGCCATGGCCAAATACGAAAATTTCCTGCTCGATTGCTGGTATGTGGCGGCGTGGGATCACGAGCTGATCGACGGCAAACTGCTGGCACGTACGATCCTGGAAGAGCCGGTCCTGCTGTACAAGGGCGACAGCGGATGCGTCGTGGCGCTGGACAATCGCTGCTGCCATCGTGGTGCCAAGCTCTCCAATGGCCGGCGCGAAGGTGATTGCGTGCGCTGCATGTATCACGGCCTCAAGTTCGATGCCAGCGGCAAATGCATCCAGATTCCAGGGCAGGACAAGGTGCCGCCGAAAATGGGCGTGCGCAGTTACCCGGTGGTCGAACGCGACCACGTGATCTGGATCTGGATGGGTGACGTCGAAAAAGCCGACGCCGCAAAGATCATCGACATTCCCTACTTGCGCGATGCGGCCTGGCGCGGCATGGCCGGCTACATGCACTACGACGCCGACTACCGCCTGATCGTCGACAACCTCTCGGATTTCGCGCACCTCGCCTTCGTGCACACCCACACCCTGGGCGGCTCCGAGGAATACGCGTTCAAGACCAAGCCGGTGGCAGTGGAGCGCCTGGAGAACGGCTTTCGCGTCGAGCGCTGGAGCATGAATTCAGCGCCGCCGCCATTCCACCGCAAGGTGGTGCGCGATGACGCGCCGCTCGACCGCCGCAACATCGGCCTGATGCACGTGCCCGGCATCTTCTTTCTCGAAACCCTGTTCACCCCCGCCGGCAGCGGCGCTGAAAAAGGCAATCTTGAAGGTGCCAAGCAGTACCGTAACTGCCAGTTCTTCACGCCGGAAACACGCGGCAGCACGCATTTTTTCTGGAACTACCTGCACGACTACCAGCTCGACGACCCGACGGTTGCGCTGTCACTGCACGACAGCATGGTGGCCGGCTTCCTCGAAGACAAATTCATTATCGAGGGTCAGCAGGAAATGCTCGACGCCGACCCCGATTTCAAGATGAATGGCATCGTCTCCGATGCACCGCTCGCACACTTTCGCCGGGTATTGCAGCAGCGCATTGACGATGAGCGCGCGAGGCCGCCCAAGGCCGTCTCTCTTGCGGCAATCGCCGCTTGACCGTCAGGACGGCAAGCTGCAATGCCAGCCTAGATCAAGCCGTGGTATGAGCCACCATCAAGCTGCAGGTTCTGCCCTGAAATAAAGCCGGCCTGTGCGCTGCACAGAAACGCGCAGGCATCGCCAAACTCGCCGGGCAAACCAAAGCGCTTGGCCGCCAGGCTTTCGGTGATGCGGCGCCGTGCTTCTGCGCGGTCGATGTTGTGCTGTTTCATCATGCGCTCGGCCATGAACTGCTGGCGCGGCGTGTCGATGCGCTCGGGCAGCAGGTTGTTGATGGTCACATTGTCGGCAGCCGCTTCAAGCGATACTGATTTGGAAAACGCCGTGAGCCCGGTGCGCGCGGTGGTCGAGAGCGCCATGTGCGGGCGCGGGCTTTTCACCATCGCCGAGGTGATGTTGACGATGCGCCCGAACTTGCGCGCGCGCATGCCGGGCAAAAACGCGCGGATCAGCAGGATCGGTGCGAGCATGTTTGATTCGAGCGCGGCGATCCACGCGGCGTGGTCCCAGTCTTCGAGCTTGCCCGGCGGCGGGCCGGCGTTGTTGTTGACCAGAATGTCCGCTTCAGGACAGGCGTCGAACAGCGTCTGGCGGCCCGCTTCAGTCGTGATATCGGCGGTGACACCGAGCACGGCGGGCGCCGCACCGTCAGCACTGCTGCCCAGTGCCGCCCTGATCGTCGCGATGGCCGTGGCCAGGCGCGCGCCGTCACGGCCATTGATGAAAACGATGCAGCCTTCACGCGCGAGCGCGGTGGCGCAGGCGAAACCGAGGCCCTGCGATGATGCACACACGACCGCCTTGCGGCCCTTGATTCCCAGATCCATGTTCTCCCCCGGTTTCTTGCCTGCTATGGCAGCACAACACCCTTAATCTCACTACAAACGCACCTGCCACGCCGCGTGGTGGCTGCTTTGGCGGCGTCGTTGCACTTGCTCTCATCGATTCTATCGCGGCATCGCACATGGGTGCCAAAGTAGACCGGAGAATTGACGCGTTATGATCCGCGCATGGCGCCGTTCGACCAAACTGTCCTTACCAGCGGCATCCGCGCGCGCTTTGTGCCGGGTATCAACGGCTTGTCCATGTACGTGCTCGAAGCGGGCTTTGATGAAGCGCCGGACGCGGCCAAGCGCCCCTGCGTATTGCTGCTGCACGGCTTTCCTGAACTCGCCTACAGTTGGCGCAAAGTCATGCTGCCTTTGGCTGCCGCCGGGTATCACGTGATCGCCCCCGATCAGCGCGGCTATGGCCGCACCGTGAACACAACTGAGGGCCGGAACGGCGATTACGACGGTGATCTCGCCTCATTCCGCGTGCTCAACCTGGTGCGTGATGCGCTCGCGCTGGTAGCGGCATTCGGCTACCGGCAGGTGGATGTCGTCGGGCATGACTTTGGCTCGCGCGTGGCCGCCTGGTGTGCGTTGAGCCGGCCCGATGTGTTCCGCTCGGTAGTGTTGATGAGCGCGCCGTTCGAGGGTGCGCCGATGCTCGCCTTCGACACTGTGGGTGGCGCCGTCCAGCCTGAGCCCAAGTCGGCGGCGATCGCACGCACCCTGGCCGGCCTTGCCAAACTGCCGCGCCCGCGCAAGCACTATCAGTGGTATTACTCCACGCGCGAAGCAAATGCCGACATGCAGCATGCGCCGCAGGGTGTGCACGACTTCCTGCGTGCCTACTATCACCACAAGAGCGCGGACTGGAAGCAGAACCAGCCCTATGCGCTCAAGGAGTGGAACGCGACGGAACTCGCCAAACTGCCCACCTACTACGTGATGGATCAGGCGCTGGGCATGGCCGCAACGGTCGCACGGGAAATGCCTTCGCGTGAACAGATTGCTGCCTGCCAGTGGCTGCCCGAGCATGAGCTGGCGGTCTACAGCGGCGAGTACACGCGCAACGGTTTTCAGGGCGGCTTGCAGTGGTACCGCTGCGGCACCGAGCCTGCACAGTCGGCCGAGTTGGCGCTCTTTGCCGGACGCACGATCGATGTGCCGTCGATGTTCATCGCGGGAAAAAGCGATTGGGGCACGCATCAAAATCCCGGTGCGTTCGAGCGCATGCAGGGCGCGGCATGCACACGGATGCGCGAATGCCATCTGGTTGAAGGTGCGGGGCATTGGGTACAGCAGGAACAGCCTGACGCGGTGAGCCGGCTGTTGCTTGATTTTCTGCACACCATCAAGAAACATCCTGATAGTGCCGAATGGTGAATAGTGAATAGTGACAACGTCGAGATACAGGAGCGCCTGCGCATGCCATTGACTTTCACTTCAGTTCATCCGCTGTTTGCCGCAGAGGTCAGCGCCGTTGACCTGCGCGCCGTGCATGACAGCGCCACGCTCGAGCAGATTCGCGGCGGCATGGACCAATACGGCGTGCTGGTGTTTCGCAACCAGCCGTTCAAGGACGCCGAGCAAATCGACTTCGCCCAGCGCTTCGACGGTACCCTGCATGCACGCACTTCGACGGCGGTGCTCACGCCCAACCGATTCAGCAACGAAGCCCTGTCCGATATTTCCAACGTCGGCGCCAATGGTGAAATCCTGCCGCCCGATGACCGCCGCCGCGTCAGCTCCCTCGCGAACCGGCTCTGGCACACCGATGCGTCGTTCGTTGATCCGCCCGGGCGCTACTCGATGCTGTCGACGCGCGTGTTGCCACCGGTCAGTGCCGACACCGAATTTGCCGACATGCGCGGCGCCTGGGACGCCCTCGACGCTGACACCAAGGCGGCCATCGAGGGCTTGCAGGTGCATCACTCGATTGCCTACTCGCGCGAAACACTCGGCTTCGAATTCGCCCCCGGCGAAAAAGACAAACTCAAAGGTGCAGTCCAGCCGCTGGTGCGCACCATGCCCAATGGCCGCCGTTCGCTCTATCTGGCCTCGCACGCCTCAAGCATCATCGGCTGGCAGGTCCCCGAAGGGCGCGTCCTGCTGCGTGACCTGATGGAGCATGCAACCCAGCGCGAATTTGTGTTCCGCCATGTCTGGCGCGACGGCGACTTCGTGATCTGGGACAACCGCACCACGATGCATCGCGCCCGGCCCTTCGATGACCGCAAGTACCGCCGCGAATTGCGCCGCACCACCTCGCTTGACTTGCCCTTGCCCTTGCCCTTGCCCTTGCCCTTGCCCGAGGTGCGCGCAGCGGCGTGAAGCGCCCCGTTCCCCTTCCGTCACGCGCGCCGGGAATGCCGCGCCGCCAGCGCGTCAGAAAAAGCGCGTGTTCGGCACCAAACCCAGATAGTGCTGCCCCGCCGCCTGTAGATGCATGGCGTGCGACTGCAACTGCTGGGTTACTGCGCGGATATCGCGCAGGCGGCGCTCGAAAGGGTTGGCTTCGAAGATCGCGGTCGCACCGCAATCGTCATAGGCATCATCGGCCACCTTGCGCGCTTCACTGATGGCATAAGTGGAGGCAAGCCGCAGCGCGGTGCGCTGCTCGAACGAATGCACGCCGGTGCGCGAGACTTCGTCCCACGACTCGCGCAGAATGTGCAATATCCACGCACGCATTGACGCGAGGCGCGCTTCGGAGATGGCCACGCGCGCCTGGATCACGCTGTTGTCACGCAGCAGGGTGCCGGCACTGGCCGGGGTTTTCTTGCTGGCCAGCGCGATGAAGTCGTTGAGCATGGTGCGTGCGATGCCAAGCGCCACCGCCGCAAATCCGGCCTGATACGCCACCGACGGCGACACGCGGTACAGCGGCCCGCTTTCTCGACGCTCGCCTTCGTCTGGCGCCGCCGCATCCGGCGGCAACTGCTGATCTCGCCCCATGCCGCGCGGCACGATGCAATACGCTGCCGGGACGAACAAATCTTTCACGGTGTAGGTGTCGCTGCCGGTGCCACGCAGGCCGATCACGTTCCAGCCGGCGTCAGTGATGGTGACTTCGCTGCGCGGGATCAGCGCGGTGCGCTCGACGGGCGCGCCGTCGGCTTTTTTGAGCGGCACGCCCTGCGCGTCGCAGACATTGCAATGCGCACCGACCCAGCTTGCGTGGCGGCTGCCACTGCCGAAGCCCCAGGTGCCGGTCACCCGCCAGCCCCCCTCCACCGGGCGCGCATGGCAGGGCGCAGCAGGAAAACCCCAGGCGGTCACTGCGCGCGCGTCACCGAACACGGCCCGCGCCGCGTCCGGCGCCATGTAGGCGGCGGAGAACGCGCAGCCGTTGCTCTGCGCCACGCTCCATGCGGCGCTCGCATCGCCTTCGGCAATTGCAAGAATCACTTCGAAAAAGGTCGGCAGATCGAGTTCAGCGCCACTGATCGACCGCGGCAAGAACATGCGGAACATCTTTGCTGCATGCAAGGCGTCGAGCACTTCGGGCGGCAGCGCTTTGTCGGCTTCGATGCGCGGCGCAGCAGCGGCAAGCAGCGGCGTAAGGGCACGCGCCTTGGTGATCCAGTCGATGCTGCTGGCCGTAGCGTGCGCGGCGGCGGGAAGGTCGTTGGGATTCACGGGCGGAGTATTGGCGCGCGAGCGCGCCGCGCAAAAAGGCGAGAGAGACATTCTACAAGGCACGGCCAAACGAAATGGGTGGTACGCAACGTCGCGTGCGGCACACGGGTTCGCGGCTATCATGCGGCGCGGCGCTCGCAAGCCAAGCGTCGATGAGACACTCTCCAGTTAACTTCGAGGACGTTTTCATGAGCAGCGCATCTCCTTCCCCCACGCTTCCCCCTGTAACACTTCCCCCCATTCGCCGCATCGTCACCGAAGATGACGCCAGCGGCCGCTCGCGCATCGTCGAAGACGCGCCCGCCACTGCCATCCGTACCGTCGAGGGCCGGCCCCACTATCGCGCCGTCAACATCTGGCGCACCCAAGCCTCACCGGCACCCATCAACGCGCCCGACACCATCGCAGCCCACAAGGGCATCTTGCCCCCCAGGAATGGCGGCACCATCCTGCGCATCATCGATTACCCGCCGGAGAGCCGCGACATCGCCGAGCGCAATCGCCAGATTGCCGCAACCTTCGCCAGCATCTTTGTCGATGCTGATCACGACAAACGCGCTGGCGCCCACCCTGGCATGCACCGCACCGACACGGTCGATTACGCCATCATTCTCGAAGGTGAAATCTGGGCTGTGATGGACGACAACGAAACCCTGATGCGCGCCGGCGATGTGTTGATACAGCGCGGCACCAATCATGCGTGGGCGAACCGCTCTGACAAAACGGCGCGGATTTGTTTTGTGTTGATCGATGGCAAACGCTGAATGACATTGGCCTGTGAGGCGCTCCCACCAAGGGTTTCCGGCTTCTGATTGCACCGTATCAAGAGGAGCGCGCGGCGCCGCGCGCTGGTCTCACTCGGCCTTGAGGCCTGCTTCCTTGACGACCTTGCCCCACTTGGTGGCTTCGTCGCGCACAAACTGACCGAACTGCTCAGGCGTGTTGGGCGTATGGCGCTCGCCTTCAACTTCCATGCGACGCGTGATTTCGGGCAGTTGCATGATGCGCATCACTTCAGTGTTGAGCTTGCGCACAATCTCAGGCGGCGTGCCGGCCGGCGCGAACAGGCCGATCCAGTTGTTGACCGCAAAACCGGGCACGCCTGACTCTGCAATCGTCGGCAGTGTCGGTGCCGCCGCCGAGCGCGTGCTGCCGATGACCGCAATGCCCCTGAGCTTGCCGGCGCGCACGTGCGCAATCGCGGTGGGCAGGGTCGCAAACGTGAGCTGGGTTTGGCCGCCAATCAGGTCGGCGATCGCCGGCGCATTGCCGCGATACGGGATGTGCACCATGAAGGTTTTAGTCATCGACTTGAACAGCTCGCCTGCGAGGTGACTGGCAGTGCCGACGCCACCCGAGGCATACGACAGTGTGCCGGGCTTGGCGCGTGCCAGCGCCAGCAACTCCGCCACCGTGTTCACCGGCACCGACGGGTGCACCGCAAGAATGCCCTCGGCCTCGATCACCATCGCCACCGGCGCGAAATCACGCATGGTGTCATAGGGCATTTTGGTAAATAGAAATTGATTGACAGCGTGGGAGCCGACAAAACCCATCACCAGGGTGTAGCCGTCAGGTGGTGCTTTGGCGGCCGCATCGGCGCCGATGTTGCCGCCGCCGCCGGCGCGGTTCTCGACCAGCACAGCCTGGCCCCAGGCTTCAAGCAGCTTGGCGCCGATCACGCGCGAGTAATAGTCGGCGATGCCGCCGGTGGCCACCGGCACGATGATGCGAATGGGTTTGGCTGGATAGGACTGTGCTGACGCCATAAGTGGCACGGCGGCCCCCCACAACGCACCAGCAGTCAGACCGGCGACAACCATCAACTTTGCAAAGCCTGCGTTCATTGGTTTACTCCTGTGTCGAGCCAGCACATTTCCGTGATCATGCCTCAATTCCACTCAATCGCCGCGTCTGTTGGGGAAACGGCTCGCGCTGAACTCCCGCGTCCGGTCGCTGAACGATGTGGCGCGCTTCACTCAGACTGGATGCCCGCGTGGTCTTCAACATCGTTGGTAATCACTATCGGCCCCGCCGAGCACCCGTCGTGGTACCACAGCCATCGCGCGCGCTTGTACTACATACACGGTCGCTGTGAGCAGCTGTACGGCAAACCCCTGCGCGGCGGGCGCAAGCTGCGGCACGCCTCGCTATACTTCACCCATCAAGCATCCCATCCAAGCCGAGGCCCGCCATGTCCGTGACCCCACTGAAGTCTCCCCGCCCCACCGCCAGCGCCGATGCACTGCACCAGGCCAAGATCCACCTCGCCGCCGCTTACCGTCTGGCGGTATTGGACGACCTCGAAGAAGGAATCGACAACCACTTCACGATGACCGTGCCCGGTTGCGATGACCGCTACCTGATCCTGCCCTTCGGACTGCATTGGTCGGAAGCCGCCGCCAGCGACATGATCGTTTTCAACGAAAAAGGCGAAACCCTCGAAGGGCAGGGCGTGGTCGAATTGTCGGCGCAGTGCATTCACGCGCCGATCCACCGCATTACCGGCGCCAGGGTGGTGCTGCACACCCATCAGAACTGGGCGGTGGCGCTCAACCTGCTTCAGAACAATCGGCTGCAGCCGGCCAGCCAGACGGCAGCGTTCTTCCACGGCCATGTGGCCTACGACGATACCTACCAGGGTACGGCTGATTTCGTCGAGGAAGGCGAACGCCTGGCGCACCTGATCGGCAAGAAGCACGTGCTGTTCATGAAGAACCACGGCGTGCTCGTCGTGGGCGATACCGTGGCGCAGGCCTACCGGCGGCTCTACAAGCTAGAGCGCGTGTGTCGCGCCCAGGTGTTGGCGATGGGCACCGGCCAGCCGCTGCAGATCTTGTCCGACGACATCGTTGCGCAGGTGCAGGCACCGCCGCTGGATGATCGGCATCCGCGCGCCGAGCGCGAGCGCCTGTACTTCGAGGCCATGATGCGCGTACTCGATCGGGAACTGCCGGGCTACTCCGAATGAGTCGCGCGTGACGCGCACCAATTGCATCAAGCGCACGATCGCAACAACGAAATTGCATGCGTTCTACCCGCCCGGCGTGGCCCGGCGGAGTTCAATCAGCAGGAGACAGTCATGAGTGAGCCACGCCTAGTCGATCCCGGTGAAGTTGTCATGACCGGGGAAAATTCTTTCATCCGCCTCTCTGACGATGGCGGGAAAACCCTGGTTGACCGGGTCAGTCACTGGCGCGTGCTGTGGTCGCCGGCAGGGCAAGGGCACGCGCTGTTCATCGACAGCCCGCTGACCGGCAGCGGGCCGATGGTCTACTCCGACAACATCGGCATGGCGCGTTACCTGCAACGCCGCATCGAGTCGCTGCTGCACGCACCGTTCGGTGATGAATCGCTGCCGGTGGTTGACGCCGAGTTCGCGCGCACCGGCAATGCGCTGGCCACGATTGAAGAGCGCATTTCGTCTGATGACGGCGAGATCGTGCTCGCCTGGTGGGATCTCTTGCCCGCGTTTGTCATCACGGTGCCGCCGGGGCAGTTGAACCGGCCGATCGGCGTGTACAGCACTTTCTTCCCGGCGCGGGGTGCGCAGCTGTCGGTCAATGGTGAAGCCGCCACTGCCAAGCCGTTTGCGCAGGATCGCTCAGGCAAGGCTTCGTCGAGTTGTGTGCTGGCGTGGTCGGAGACCTGGGTCGGGTCAGCCTGACAGGCGCAGCCTTGACTTGCGTGGCGGTACAAGCCACAAACCCTTGTCTACCAAGGGTTTCCAGCGTTCGCTACGCTTAGTCGAGCGGCTTCAGGCCTTCCAGCAAGGTCGGGATCAACTCAGAAACCGTCGGGTGGATGTGCATGGCGCGCCCGATCGTTTCGTACGGCAGCCCTGCGGTCATGACGTCAATGATCGAGTGAATCGCTTCATCGCCTTCAATGCCGAGGAGGGCCGCGCCGAGGATTTTTTTCGACTCCGCGTCCACCAGTACCTTCATGAACCCCTGGGTTTCGCCGCGTTCGCGCGCCCGGCCCACACGTGCCATCGGCATCTTCGCGCGCAAGGCCTTGCGCCCATTCTTCTCGTAGACGGCGCGTACTTCGCGCTCGCTCATGCCGACCCGTCCCAGCGGCGGGTCGATGAATAGCGCGTAGGCGGGAATGCGCTCGCTCACCCGCCGTGTGCCGCTATCGAGCAGGTTAGCGGCGACGATTTCATAGTCGTTCCACGAGGTGTGGGTGAACGCGCCGCGGCCGTTGGCGTCACCCAGGGCCCAGATCCCCGGCACGTTGGTACGCAACTCGTCGTCGACGGTGATGAAGCCGCGCGCATCGACGGCGACGCCGGCCGCCTCCAGCCCGAGATCGGCGGTGTTGGGCACGCGCCCCACCGCCACCAGCAAATGGCTGCCCACGAGTTGCTCGTCGGCGTTCCCGCAATTGACCCCCACTGCAACTCCCTCACCGTGCCTTGATACGCTCAAGCAGGTGGCGTTGAGACGGAACTCGATGCCCTCGCGCTCAAGGATGGCGCGAATCGCGTCGGCGACGTCATCATCCTCGCGCCCGATCAGGCGCGGGCCTTTTTCGATCACCGTCACGCGCGCACCGAAGCGTCGCATCATCTGTGCAAACTCCAGCCCGATATAGCTGCCGCCGATGATCAAGAGGTGCTGCGGCACGATATCGAGGTCCATGACGCTCGAACTGTTGAGCCACGCAACATCGCCCAGGCCGGGAATGTCAGGTACGCTCGAACGCCCGCCGACATTGATGAAAATCTCCGGCGCTTCGAGCACTTCGTCGCCGACGCGCACGGTATGCGGCCCTTCGAGGCGCGCGTGGCCCTGCAGAACCGTGAGGCCGCGCGTCGAGCGCAGCCACTGCTCCACGCCCTTGGTCGACTGGCTCACCACCTCGTCCTTGCGCGCCTTGACGCGCGCCATGTCAATGCGAAAGCCGGCGTCGATCATCACGCCGAAATGGTCCCCGGTGCGCGCCACATGCGCCGCGCGCGCGCTCGCCACCAGCGTCTTGGTCGGCACACAGCCGACGTTCACACAGGTGCCACCGAAGCGCTTGCGCTCGATGATGGCGGTGTTGCGGCCGGCTTTGGCGAGGCGCGCAGCGAGTGCGGGGCCGGCCTGGCCGGTACCGATGACGATGGCGTCGTATGGGGTGGGCATGGGAGCCTCCTTGTGGGTCAGCGGACAGTGTGCCACCAACTGCAGCGGCGCCGCAGCAGTGCTTAACGAAAAACTGCAATGCGAAGGCAAACAATCCCCAAGCCCTTGGTGGAATCGGATCTTATTGAGAGTTGCTTAAATCATGACAAAAAACATGTCTCTTACGAGGCTGTCATGTTTTTTGGAATGATCAATAGGTTACTTCGGATACCAAAGATCCACATTGCCCTGTGCCAAATTGATTGAACCGGCCGGCACCGGCGCAGGCCGGTACACCTTGGCAATGAATGGCGCGGTATGCGTGGCCAGAAACTTCTCGATTGGGCACCCATGATGTTTGGCTGACTAAATCCAATTCTTGACCCATAGGTGCAAATTGATACCATGCGCCCATGCCTGCCGCCGACTCCGCCCAAACCTTCATCGCCAAATGGCGCAAGGCCTCCGGCTCGGAGCGCGCCAACGACCAGCTCTCTATCGGCAGACTGTGCGATTTGCCTGGCGTAGCCCCGCATGCGCCCGTCAGTGACGATAGCCGCGACATCGCCTACGTGTTTGAGCGGCGCGTGCGCCTCGCCTATGGGGGTGGCAGCGATTCACTGGGATTTATCGACTGTTACAAGCGCAGCCAATCATTGGCTGAACCCATGCATGAACGAGGATGATCTTTTCAAGGAGAGACGCAATGACCAAAGCCTACTGGGTAGCCACCTATCGTTCCATCGAGAACCCCGACAAGCTGGCAGCCTATGCCAAGCTGGCCGGGCCCGCGATTGCTGCGGCCGGCGGGCGGTTTCTTGCCCGCGGGCCGGCGGTAGCAGCATGGGAGGCCGGCATCCTGCAACGCGTCGTGGTCATCGAGTTCGCGAGCGTTGACGCTGCACGTGCAGCCCACGATTCGCCTGCTTACCAGGAAGCGCTGGTCGCTTTGGGCGATGGCGCAGTGAGGGATTTGCGTGTGGTTGAGGCCGTCGCATAGGCCATTCACCGGACTGGTTGCCGTCAGGTTGGTGCTCGCTTGGTGGTTGGTTGACGTGCTCGATGCTAGTGCTTGAATTCATCAGCAGGGCCCCAACCTTCTTGCAGCGTGGCCCTCGCGACGGCCTGAATTCGAACTTAGGGAGATGTCCCCATGCGTAAACCATTTGCCGCACTGATTGCCACCCTAGCCCTGACCTTGAGCGGCTGCGGCTACAACGATTTCCAACGTGGCGACGAGGCGGTCAAGGCGAGCTGGTCCGAAGTGGTGAACCAGTATCAGCGCCGCGCCGATCTCGTGCCCAACCTGGTCAACATCGTCAAGGCCGAAGCCAACTTCGAACAGACCACCCTCACCAAAGTGGTTGAAGCGCGCTCCAAGGCCACCTCGATCCAGGCGACGCCGGAGCTGATCAACGATCCGGCTGCATTCCAGAAATTCCAGGCGGCGCAGGGCGAGCTGTCGGGCGCGCTGTCGCGTTTGCTGGTGGTGACCGAGAATTATCCGAACCTCAAGGCCAACCAGGGATTTCGCGATCTGCAGGCGCAGCTGGAAGGCACCGAGAACCGCATTGCGGTGGCGCGCAACCGCTACATCAAGTCGGTGCAGGAGTACAACGTGACGGTGCGCTCGTTCCCTTCGAACCTGACGGCCATGGTGTTCAGCTACAAGGAAAAGCCCAACTTCACGGTCGAGAACGAGAAAGCGATTTCGGTCGCACCGAAGGTCGAGTTTGACGCCCCCAAAGCTGCACCCGCTGCCGCACCCGCCGCACCTGCTGCCCCAGCGGCCCCTGCTGGAACTGCAGCACCCAAGTGACCACACTCTCCGGGGCCACGCAAGCGCGTCACCGGCCGCTTGCGTGGGTGGCTGCCTTGATGGTGGCATTGGCGCTTTTCTTTTCGTGGAGCGCCAGTGCCCAGATTTCGGTACCCGCCCTCTCCGGGCGCGTGGTCGACCAGACCGGCACTCTCAACCGCGATCAAAAGGCGGCGCTCGAGCAAACACTGCAGGCGTTTGAAGCGCGCAAGGGCAGTCAGGTAGCGGTGTTGCTGGTGCCGACCACCGAGCCCGAGACCATCGAGCAATTTTCGCTGCGCGTCGCCGAGCAATGGAAGCTCGGCCGCAAAAAGGTGGATGATGGCGCGCTGCTGATCGTCGCCAAAAACGACCGCACCCTGCGCATTGAAGTTGGCTACGGCCTCGAAGGAGCGCTGAGTGATCTGGTGGCCAAACGTATCGTCAGCGACGTGATCGTGCCGCGCTTCAGGAAGCAGGATTTTGCCGGTGGTATCACGGCCGGTGTCGACCAGATGATTCGCGTGATCGACGGCGAGGCCTTGCCACCCCCGCGCGCTGCGTCCCGCAGCAGCAGCCTGGGCGATATCGAGCAATATGCGCCGATCCTGTTTGTGCTGGCCATGGTGGCTGGTGGTGTCCTGCGTTTAATGTTGGGCAGGTTTCCGGGTGCGCTGGTGACCGGTGGGCTGGTAGCAGTCTTGGCGTGGTTCCTGGTGGGCGCGGTCTCGATCGCCCTGATCGCCGGCGTGATTGCTTTGGTGGTCACGCTTGCCGGCGGTGGGCGCGGCATCGGAGGTTTTGGTGGCGGCGGCCGGGGCGGCAGTTCCGGCGGCTTCGGAGGAGGAAGCTTCGGCGGCGGCGGTGGCAGCTTTGGTGGCGGTGGCGCCTCGGGCCGTTGGTGATCGGATTGCGATGATGAACTTCAAACGCTTTGCCCGGCATCTGTTCATGACTGATTGGCAGGTCAATCGAACCTTCCCGGCGCACGCCCTGCGTGCGATTGAAAGCGCCATCAAGGCCAGTGAAGCGGCGCACACCGGCGAAATCCGCTTTGTGGTCGAAGGCGCGCTTGATGCCGCGTCTCTATGGCATGGACAGTCCGCCCGTACGCGCGCGATCGACGTGTTCTCGCAGCAGCGCGTGTGGGACACCGAGCACAACAATGGCCTGCTGATCTACGTGTTGCTCGCTGATCGTGATGTCGAGATCGTGGCCGACCGCGGCATCCATGTCAAAGTGGGCACGCCTGAATGGGAGGCGATTTGCCGCTCGATCGAGAGTGCCTTCAAGGCAGGCGCGTATGAGGCCGGCGTGGTGGGCGGGATTCACGCGGCAACCGGGCATCTGGTGAAACATTTCGCCGCTGCCGGCGCGAACCCGAACGAGTTGCCGGACAAGCCAGTAGTCCTCTGAGGCCGCGATGTTCTGGCGCGTTCCAGCGATTGGAGCGCCCAAACCCTGCCGGCCAAGCGGCGCGACAGCCAATGCCCGCTCTTGTCCTGCCCTCATGTACTTGCAGTTTGCGCTGTGCTGCGAGATACTTTAGGCCTAAAGTAAATGCGGGTGCCCACCTGATGGCCGACAACCAGCGCGTTCTGGAAGACTCAATTGTTCTCGATCTCAAGGATCGGCTGTCGTACGCCGGATACCTGCGGCTCGACACCCTGCTGGCGGCGCAGCAGCCGCTCTCGGCACCGCAGCATCATGATGAAATGCTGTTCATCATTCAGCATCAAACTTCAGAGTTGTGGATGAAGCTGATGATCCACGAACTGACGGCGGCGATCACCCACCTGAAGCAGGACCGCCTCTCGCCCTGCTTCAAGATTCTGGCGCGGGTCAAGCAAATCCAGATGCAGCTGTTCAACCAGTGGGCGGTGCTGGAAACCCTCACGCCCACCGAGTACCTGCAGTATCGCAGCGTGCTGGGCAACTCGGCGGGGTTTC
>JANLTL010000705.1:0-3604 GCA_031362905.1 Burkholderiales bacterium
ACGCGAGCTGATTGCCGACAGCATCGAGGCCGTCATGCGCGGCCACGCCTACGACGCGCTGGTCGGCTTCGCCGGCTGCGACAAGACATTGCCCGGCGTGATGATGGCCATGGTGCGGCTCAATTGCCCGGCCGTGTTCGTCTATGGCGGCGCCATGCTGCCGGGACGCTGGCGTGGGCGCGACGTGACCATCCTCGACAGCTACGAGGGTGTCGGCGCGCATCTCGCCGGCACGATGACGGCCGAGGATCTCGCCGAACTTGAACTGCATTGCGCACCCACGCTCGGCTCCTGCCCCGGCCAGTTCACCGCCAACACCATGGCGATGGTGTCCGAAACCCTGGGCCTGGCGATTCCCGGCTCGGCGATGATGCCGGCGGTGTACTCGCAGCGCCTGGCGCTGGCACGCCGCGCCGGCAAGATCGTGATGCAGATTCTGGAGAACGGCGGGCCCTTCCCGCGTGATCTGGTGACGCGCAAGAGCATCGAGAACGCCTGCGCCGCCGTTGCCGCCACCGGTGGCTCCACCAATGCCGGCCTGCACCTGCCGGCGATTGCGCATGAGGCGGGAATCAAGTTCACCATGGATGATGTGGCTGAAGTATTCCAGCGCACGCCACTCATCGCCAGCCTGCAACCAGGCGGCAAATACCTCGCGCGCGATCTGCATCATCGTGGTGGCGTCGCGATCGTTTTGAAAGCCCTGCTCGATGGCGGCTATCTGCACGGTGATGCCCTCGCCCTTTCGGGTCGCACGCTCAAGGAAGAACTCGCCGGCATCCCCGCACCCGATGGCGACATCGTCACCACCACTGCGCAGCCCCTGCACCCCACCGGCGGCGTTGTGGTCCTGAAAGGTAACCTCTGCCCGGATGGTGCGTTGATCAAGATCGCGGGATTGAAATCGCTGGTGTTCGAAGGCCGCGCACGCGTGTTCGATGGTGAAGAAGCGTGTGTAAAAGTCGTCAAGGACCGCGGCTACCAGGAAGGTGATGTGCTCATCATCCGCAACGAAGGCCCCAAGGGAGGCCCCGGCATGCGCGAAATGCTCGGTACCACCGCACTCATCTACGGCCAGGGCATGGGCGAGAAAGTGGCTCTGCTCACCGACGGCCGCTTCTCCGGCGCCACCCGCGGCATGTGCATCGGCTACGCCGCGCCCGAAGCGGCCGAAGGCGGGCCGCTGGCGCTGGTCAAGGATGGTGATGCGATCCGCATCGACTGCAATGCCCGCACCATCGACATGCTGGTGAGCGACACCGAACTGGCAGCACGGCGCGCAGCCTGGAAACCGCAGAGGCAGGAGCGCCTCGCCGGCGCTTTGGAAAAGTACGCCAGGCTGGTAGGCCCGGCGAATCTGGGCGCGGTGACGCATAGCGGCGCGGTCGATTGGCCAAAAGGAATCTGAGCATGAGCAAACCAGTACTCGCCTATCTCGGCCTCGGCCTGATGGGTGACCCCATGACCAAACGCCTCCTCGCCGCAGGCTTCCAGGTGCACGTGTGGAACCGCTCCAAGGCCAAGCTGGCGCCCGCGCTCGCACTGGGCGCGATTGCCGCCGACAGCCCCCGCGCCGCCGTGGAGAAAGCGGACATCATCATGATGTGCCTGTTCGATGCCAAGGCGGTGGAGGAAGTCGTGTTCGGCGCAGACGGTGTCGCCAAAGCCGCGGGCAGCGGCAAGGTGCTGGTGGACCATGCCAGCATTCGCCCGGACAAAACCCGTGACTTCGCGCAACGCCTGAAACAAGCCAACGGCATGGAATGGATCGACGCACCGGTTTCCGGCGGCGTCAAAGGCGCGGCAGAAGGCACGCTGGCCATCATGTGCGGCGGCGATGCGGCCGCGTTCGAGCGCGCCAAACCCGTGCTGGCGGCGTATGGCGCCAACATCAACCTGATGGGCCCCTCCGGCGCCGGCCAGGTGACCAAGCTGTGCAACCAGGTGATCGTCGGCAGCAACATCGCCGTGATTGCCGAGGCAATTCGCCTGGCGCAGAACGCGGGAGTCGATGCGCGCCTTTTGCCCCGCGCCCTGGCTGGAGGCTTTGCCGATTCCCGGCCCCTGCAGATTTTTGTACCGAGAATGATCGACCGGCCGGCCGAATCGATCGGCGCCGCCAACACCATGCTCAAGGACCTGGACACCGCGCTTGATCTCGGGCGCGACACCGGCACCCCCTTGCCGGTGAGCGGCCTGGCGGCGCAACTCTTGCGGACCCTCGCCGCACAGGGCAAGGGCGAGGAAGAACTATCGGCGGTGATCGACCTTTACGGCAAGCAGCCTTAGGAGACCAAGCGGCGCGGGCGTTGGTGAGGGAAGCTATTCATCATGCATCGGCGATGACTCGTCGGTAGGAGCACTTGCTAACGTGATGACCAGATTGGAAATCGACTTAGCCCAGTTGCAGTCCCAATCTACAATTCGTCGAGACTCTCGGCAATTAAACTGCGCGAATGTGCTTGAACTGAACTGCCGGCGCTCAAAAGCTGCACTTTCGCAAATGGCAAGAAACACATGAACAACAGCGCGCATGTATTAAGGCACTTTCTGCCAAACAAGGTTCTTGAAGACATGAGGCAGCTGTCTGCCTCCTTTGAGCGTGATGAAGCATATCGAGCCTATGTTCTCAAACGCATGTGGTACATCATTCCGCTTGCGCTACTGTTTTTCTATGTCAGCAGCATCTATAGCTTTAGCCTGTTTCTTCTTGTTTTCTCAGTGTTCGGGTTTACATCATCAACCTCAGGGTGGATGATTTCTGGACTTCTTGGAATATGCGCTGTTTTCTGGTTTGGGTCGCTGCTGCTGCAGATTTACCTGCTATTTCTCTGGCTATACACACGCGCAAATCGCCTTGCATCACCAAGGGATGATCACAAGGACGTGCTCAAGCTTTGGAATTTTGTCGCAATACCGGTCTGGATTTCACTATTGGTTTTCGGCACTTGGTGGCCGAGTTACATCATGGCCGGATACTTTCTCTCGCGTGAGCAGTTTTCGATTTCGAGTGAAGAGAAAGCCTCTGCATTTGAGCCGAACGCATCAATTCGGCGATACCGGGAGGACATTGAGAAGGTGGTACAGGCCCAGGCGACCGCTAGAGAACTCGCGGAACTCAAGGCGCGGAGAATGCGCGGAACGATCCTTGTTCGAGTCCAGATACTGAGTGACGGCTCTTTGGAGAAAGCCGAAATTATTCGGCCCTCTGACGACAACGCGATCAATGACGCGGCCTGTCGTCTAATCAACAAGGCAGCGCCATTCCCTGCCTTTCCACCCGAAATGAACGAGCTCAAAAATATCGTGATTGTGCGCAAGATGACTTTCAACTTCAGCAAATCGTCACCCGCGCTGGTGTCAACGAGACCACCAGGAAGGCAGTGTTAGCCCTTTTAGATGCTAACCGCGACCGTGGTCGTGGCGTGGAGATCAAAGGCATGTTGATTGATCAGGGTGGTTCAAGAACAAATCGAGGCTGGCCCCTTTGATGCTTAAGTATTGGCGAATTCAAAGAAATCACTCCGGGAGTCACACAAATTGATGTGGAGGAACAAGCAGCCCTCGAGAAGGCCAAATCACGCAGGCCGCGGCTCAAGCTTGA
>JANLTL010000738.1:0-1947 GCA_031362905.1 Burkholderiales bacterium
GGCCGCGCAGCCGAGGCACTCGATGACGGCATTTCGATTGGCTTTGCCGCCATCAATGGCGGCAAGCAATCGCTGGCAATGGACCTCAAACATCCGCGCTGCCGGGAGCTGCTCGGCAGCCTGATCGGCACTGCCGATGTGTTTATCGAGAACTTTCGCCCCGGCGCCACCGCGCGCCTCGGCTTCGACTACGCGGCGGTGAGACAACTCAAACCCGACATCATTTATGCCTCGATCTCCGGCTTCGGACAGGAAGGCACATGGGGCCGGCGCGCCGCCTATGACCACGTCGTGCAGGCGGCGGTGGGCATGGTGATGATGCAGGGCGTCGAAGGCGCAGACCCGCTCAAGGTGGGCTTCCCGGTGATTGATTCGGCTACCGGCATGATCGCCGCACAGGCCATTCTCGCTGCGCTGATCCGGCGCCTGCGTTTCGGGACGGGCTCCTGCCTCGACATTTCGATGGCGCAAGCCGCGTTGCAATTGATGTGGCCGGATGCGGCGCGCGCGGCGGTGAAGGGTGAAGACGCACCACGCATCGGCAATCGTGGTTTTTCGGGTAGTCCGGGCGGGTCAACCTTTCGCTGCGCGGATGGCTGGGTCTCCACCGCCGCCAATACCGCGCGCCAGTTCCGCATCTTTTGCGAGGTGATCGGCGTCGCGCAGGTGCTCGACGATCCGTCGCTGCTTGACGTGGCGGCACTGCAAGCAGGCGCGGGCTTCGTCAGCGCGACCGACGCTCCGCGTCTGCAAACCATTCTGGCCGACGCGATTGCACGCATCAGCGCCGCCGACCTTGAAGCGCGACTGGCTGCGCGCGACGTGCCTTGCGCTCAACTGGTGACGCTGGCGCAATTTCTCAAACGCGCGATGGCCGGTGGCATGCTCACACTGCCGCAGCGGCACACTGGCTACCCCAAGGGCACACTCACCGATTTTGGCAGCGGTTACCGCATAGATACCCAAGACGGCGTCGCCCTGGCGCGCGCGCCGCGCTTGGGTGAGCACACGCAGGGCATTTTGGCGAAGCTGAATGTGGAGCGCAGCGAGATGGATCTGCTGGCGGCTGCCGGCGCGCTGCGAATGACAGCCTGAAAGCCTTGGTGGGAGCGGCTCTGCGGCCGCCATCCGATCGGGTGACGGGCGTGGCTTCAGCGAAACAATGTCTTCGGCCCGCCGGTGCCGGCGGTGCGCTCGTACACCCCATCCCCGGCTTTTTTGTACGCCGTCATTCCTGAACTCTTGATCGCCGCCGGCGACGTTGAATATTTGCCGCCCAGCGCAACTGCGCTCATCTGACGCTCGCAGGCCTGGCCGCAAGTGGGGCACTGCGAGAGTTTGTCGTCAGCCATACGTTGCATGATCGAGAAATGACCATCGCATTGATTGCATTGGCCGGAAACGGGGGCGTATTCGTAGAGCGGCATGGGATAAGCGGCAGACAAGCCCGAGACTTTGATGGATAAGGTGCAATTATGCGGTCTTATGCGGTCAACTGTGTCTGGCCTACCGCGCACCGTCGGCGCAATTGGCGGGGTAAGCTTGCCCGCGTCATGGGCCGCTCTCACCCCGCACCCCGCACCGCTATCCACACCCTTTCCCATCCCGCTCCCATCTCACGTTGCTCTAAACCGTACGCCATCACTCAATCGAGGACTCCATGCGAAGCCAGTCACTGTGCCGCAACGCTTCCGTTACAACGATGCGACCACGCTACCGAAGACTGTGGCGATTCGCCGCCCTCCTGGTTGCGTACGCGGCCATAACGAACGGCTACGCGCAGCCACTCAGTGCGGACCAGGCTCAACTGCGTGCGATCTACCAGGAATTGGTCGAGATCAACACCACCGATTCGGTGGGTGACACCACGCAGGCAGCGCGGGCGATGGCGGCGCATTTGAAGGCGGCCGGTTTTGCCGAGGCAGACCTGCACATCATCGTGCCGCC
>JANLTL010000002.1:0-1825 GCA_031362905.1 Burkholderiales bacterium
GGCGGCCTGATCCATACCAAGGACAAGCGCATCGACAAACCCGAAGACCTGCGCGGCATGCGCCTGCGCACGCCGTCACCAACCGTGTCGATGATGTTCGAGTTCCTCGGCGCCACCCCGGTCGGCATGCCGCCGGGCCAGGCCTACGAGAACCTGCAAAAGGGCGTGATCGATGGCGCCGCCTTTCCGTGGGACCCGGTGCGCGCCTTCAAGATCGATGAAGTCACCAAGTACCACCTCGATGCGCAGCTCTACACCGCGTCGTTCTGGTTTTGCATGAACCAGAAAAAATTCGACGGCCTGCCCAAGGACATCCAGAAGATCATCGACGACGCCTCCGGCGAAGCGCTGCTCAAGAAGGTGCAGGGCTGGTGGGATTCCTGGGACAAGGCCGGCAAGGCCGCCGCCGAAGCGCGCAAGAGCACCATCGTCACGCTCGACAAGGCGACGCGCGAGCAATGGGAGCGCACCCTGGTGCCGATGTACAACAAGGCGATGCTCGATTTCGAGGGCCAGGGCATCAAGAACGCCCGCGAAATCTACATCGAGATGCAGCGCCAGGTGGCCAAGTACCAGAAGGCCTGATGCTGCGGTGGGCCTGATGCCGCAGTCGATCGACACCTTCACGCGCTGGTGTGCTTGGCTCGGCGTGTGCCTGCTGGTGCTGTGCGCGGTGCTCAATGTCGGCGACATCGCCACCCGGCGCATCGTCAACCTCAACATCGCCGGCATGGTCGACGTGACGCAGTTGCTGGTGATGGCGTGCGCGTTCCTGTGCATTCCCTACACGTTTGCGCGCGAGGCCCACATCGATGTTGATTTTGTGGTGAACCAGTTCACCGCGCGCGTCAAGGCGGCGCTGATGGCGCTGTGGAACCTGTGCGGCGCCGGCTTCATGGCGATCGTGACCTGGTATGCCGGCAACGCCGCCCTGCAGGCGCAAGCCAACGGCGACACCTCGAACACCATCGGCATCCCGCTCACCTGGTACTGGCTGCCGCTACTGTTTGGCTGCGCACTGTCGGCGCTGGTGTGCGGCCTGCTGTGTTTCGCGTATGCGACGCGGGCCTTGACGCCGAGCCACTGAAGGCATGCTCACCGGTGACATGCTGCGCCGCTCGGCGCAGCGCTTTCCCGACAAGATCGCGATCATCCGCGATGCCGCGCGCTTAAGCTATGCCGGGCTCGATGCACGTGCCAACCAGCTTGCGCATGCCTTACTGGCGCTTGGGCTGCCCAAAGGCGCAAAGGTGGCGATCATTTCGCGCAACCTGCCCGAGTATGCAGTGGCGTTTTTCGGCGTGGCGCGCTCTGGCCAGGTGCTGGTCAACGTCTCGGTGCTGTACGCACCGGACGAGCTCGCGTGGGTGCTGCAGAAGGCCGATGTCGAGGTGCTGCTGTTCGATGCCCTGTTTATCGACAAGGTGACCACAGTGGCGCCGCTGTGCCCGATGATTCGCCAGTTCGTGCGCATCGACAGCCCGGAAAGCCTTGGTGCGAGCGCATCTCCAACAGCATGGCCTGCGGATCAGCCTGCACCAACGCTTTTCGAGGCGTTCATTGACCAACATCCCGTGACAGCACCGGCCGTCGCGCTCGATGAGCACGACCCGTTCTGCATGACCTACACCGGCGGCACCACCGGCCGGCCCAAGGGCGTGCTGTGCTCGCACCGTGCGCGCGCCGTCACCGCCCATACGGTTGCGCTCGAAGAAGCGCTCGACGAGCGCGACGTGGTGGCCATCCTCACGCCGATGTTCCATGTGGCGGCGCTCAACATCATGTTTCAGCCGGCCATGCTGGTCGGCGCGACCGTCACCTTCGT
>JANLTL010000030.1:0-2638 GCA_031362905.1 Burkholderiales bacterium
ATAGTGACGGTTGCAGATCCGGGTAAGTGGCATGCCGATGACATGAATGTCATCGCGGAACTTCGACGCTGGCAGCGGCTTGGTCGAATCGTAGAACACATAGCCGCCCGGCTCGATCTCGGCGATGTCCTTGTCCCAAGTCTGCGGGTTCATCGCCACCATCATGTCGACGCCGCCACGACGGCCGAGATAACCCTTTTCGGTGACGCGTACTTCATACCAGGTCGGCAGGCCCTGGATGTTCGACGGGAAGATATTGCGCGGGCTGACCGGCACGCCCATGCGCAAGATGGACTTGGCGAACAGTTCGTTGGCCGAGGCCGAGCCGGAGCCGTTGACGTTGGCGAACTTGACGACAAAGTCGTTGACGGCCGCGATACTGTTGGCTTTGATCGTATCGGCCGGAATCATGCGGCTTTCCTTTCAGGCTGGTGAGGCGCAGGTTGGGGTGCCTTTACCCGGGGCGGGCGGCACGCCGGCCCCGCCTTGGTGGTCTGCATGAAAAATTTCTGCATGTCCCAGGCGCCGGTGGGGCAGCGCTCGGCGCACAAGCCGCAGTGCAGGCACATGTCTTCGTCCTTCACCATCACCCGGCTGGTCTTGAGCGTGCCGGACACATACAGGTCTTGTGTTTTGTCGGTGGCCGGCGCATTGAGGCGGCGGCGCAATTCATCTTCTTCACCATTGAGGGTAAAGGTGATGCAATCCATCGGGCAGATATCCACGCACGCGTCACACTCGATGCACTTGGAGTCGACGAACACGGTTTGCGCATCGCAGTTAAGACAACGCTGCGCTTCCTTCCAGGCCAGTTGCGGATCAAAGCCGAGCTCAACTTCAATTTTGATGTTTTTGAGCGCCAGGTTGATGTCTTTGAGCGGCACCTTGTAGCGTTGGTCGTTGGCGATGCCGTTGTCGTAGCTCCACTCATGAATGCCCATTTTCTGGCTCAGCATGCGCACCATCGGTGGCGGCCGCACGGCCACGTCTTCGGCCTGACAAAACTTGTCGATCGATACGGCCGCTTCATGACCATGTGCCACCGCCCAAATAATATTCTTCGGGCCGAATGCTGCGTCGCCGCCGAAGAAAACCCTCTTCACCGTTGATTGCATGGTGACCGTGTCCACCACCGGCAGACCCCACTTGTCAAATTCGATGCCGGCATCACGCTCGATCCAAGGGAAGGAATTTTCCTGCCCCACGGCAACGAGCACGTCATCACACTCAATGCTCACATCGGGCTGGCCAGAGGGTACGAGCGAGCGGCGGCCCTTGGCGTCGTACTCTGCCTTGACGATTTCAAAGGTCATGCCGGTGAGCTTTCCGTTGGCATGCACAAACGCTTTGGGTACATGGAAATTGAGGATCGGGATGCCCTCGTGCATCGCGTCTTCTTTCTCCCAGGGCGAGGCTTTCATTTCATCGAAGCCCGAGCGCACCACCACCTTCACTTCGTCGCCGCCGAGGCGGCGCGACGAGCGGCAGCAGTCCATCGCCGTGTTGCCGCCACCGAGCACAATGACACGCTTGCCGATCTTGTCGATGTGGCCGAAGGACACGCTCGACAACCAATCGATGCCGATGTGAATATTTTTCGCTGCTTCGCGGCGCCCCGGGATGTCGAGGTCGCGCCCGCGCGGGGCGCCGCTACCGACAAATATGGCGTCGTAGCCGCCATGCTCCTGGTCTTCGAGCAGGCTTTTCAGGCTGTCAATATTTTTGCCCGCGACAAAGTTGACGCCGAGGTCGAGGATGTAGCCACACTCTTCATCAATCACGCTCTCGGGCAAACGGAATTTCGGAATCTGGCTGCGGATAAAACCACCGGCCTTTTTCTCGCCATCAAATACGGTGATGTCATAACCGAGCGGGGCGAGGTCGCGCGCCACGGTCAATGATGCCGGCCCGGCACCGACACAGGCAATGCGTTTGCCGTTTTTCTTGGCGGGCACCTTCGGCATGCGCGCTGTGACATCGTCTTTGTAATCGGCAGCAACGCGCTTCAAGCGGCAGATCGCAACCGGTTCCGGTTTCGCGGCATTCTCTTCTTCAACCCGGCCACGCCGACAGGCTGGCTCACACGGACGGTCACAAGTGCGCCCGAGTACGCCGGGAAACACGTTTGATTCCCAGTTGATCATGTAGGCGTCGGAGTAACGCCCTTGTGCGATGAGACGAATGTATTCGGGTACGGGCGTGTGGGCGGGGCATGCCCACTGGCAATCAACGACCTTGTGGAAGTAGGCCGGATCGCCGATGTCGGTCGGCTTCAAACGAGTGCGCTCCTTTGGTTGAATCAGGGTTGCGGGTGATGGTGATACGCGGTGGAATGTGTGTTCTATTCAGCCAGGATAGCGCCGACTGGCGGCACGGAGTTTACGCCCTGCGGTTAGCGATGAAAAGTATGCCGTAACTGACTGTTGCGTAAAGGTTACGCTGGGTGCGCCAAACACAATAAACCCCTCTATGCACATGGAATCCCGGGCCGCAATTCAAGCCCCCGCGACCATCTACAAGTGTATGCCACGTTGGGAGAAACACTGCATCAAAGAAACGTGCGTTTCTCCAACCCATGCTTATAGCCCCCAGAGAGCACAGCAGCCATACAATGTAGATGAGCCGCAACAACCGGAGG
>JANLTL010000067.1:0-2693 GCA_031362905.1 Burkholderiales bacterium
TATCGATCCAAGGATCAAATCGAAATCTGACCGACCGCTCGGTTCACGTAACGATCATCCCCGGATACACCGCGCAACCCTCAAAACCTGTCAGCATTTCCAAACCGGCAAAATGGCTACAGGTTCGCGATGTCGCCCACACTGGAACGTCGTCTCTGCGCCCATTGGTTCTGATTGGTCCCGGAAACTTGGTGTGGATGTAGAATTTTTCGCCCGTCCTACGCACTGGGAGAATTTCTCCGCCAAGCAACAGCCAAAGTTTATCTGCGCGCCTGCGATTCGAAGTGTGAATGGGGTGGCTCATTTTTTTGCTGCCCTCTTGCCGACAGAATGCGTCTTCAACGCATCCGTTTCCAAGAGCGAAAACATTTCTTCGAGATTGCTCTGTTCTTCGTTGTAAGCTTTTGTCCCAGGCACTTCTTTATCGTCGAGGTAACAAGCGAGCCAGTCAAGCTTTCTTGGCAATGCAACCGAATACACACCGAGTTTTTCGTGCTTGTTTAGAAAATTTCGAATGTAGAACAATGGATCGTCCCTGGCAGCCTCCATTGCCTTCAACGGGCTTGTCGGCATTGATTCGAGGCCGGAGCCAAGACGCCGGTCATCGACCATCTTGGGAATCTCAAGATTGTTCAGCAAGTCATTGCTTGCACGCAAAAATACCAAGAGCCGATTTATGAAGGCATCGCGAACAATGTTTGATCGCTCTACGACAGCATTCAACGCGTCGGCGGTCGTCTGCTCAACCTCGATGTTGACAGCCTTTGCACCGTGTCTCTTTAACTCTCCGGCGATATGTCTTTTGGCGCGAGTGGATAGAACGCGTCCGTCAAGGTCATCTTCCAAATTCGGCGTCTCAATCAGAATCATATGATTGAGAAACGCAGCACGCTTTAGAAAAAGTGCGTCTGTCTGCTTGCTGAATGCGGCCCATAGTCCGGGTTGAATCTTCGCAGTGATCTTTGTGAGCGCCATATTTGTACTCCACGTGTTTTGATGGATTAGATTATGCGCTTATATAATCTAAAATACAAATGTATAAATTCTTAATATGTAAAGAAAAAAAGAAGATATATTGAAACTGAAATGACTGCTGAATTTGTTCAACGAATGAACAACACCGCAGCAAGCTACGGGGTATCGAACACCCAACCCGAAAAGTCCATCGTGGCAAGCCACGGGGAATTGATCCCGAAGAGATTGAAATGTGATTGACTTAGCAGCGCATCAACGTTCTGAGCTACCCGCCAAAGTGAGGGAAAAATTGTCGACAGCGCAGCAACTTGTCGATGTCTTCTGCGCTACCTTTCCGGCCAAGGCAGGGGATTGAAATCTGCGGCGATGATGTAGAAGGCAGATCATCAACAATGACTTATGCCATTTCCGTGAAACCGTTGGTGGATGCGGGTTTACGGTGCTCTGTTCTCTGCGAGGCGCTTCCACCAACACTTTCAGCCAGACGTACTCTCCAGCGATAGAACTATCACCCGCATTTCTAGTTTCTAGTTCCTGTGTGCCGCAGCCCAGTACCGCATCGCGCGGGAGCGTGACATCCGAAAAATCGCGCCACCACCCGAAGTGGGCTCAGGATCCCATGCGTTGTGATTGCGATTGGCTGCCCGATGGCAGCGCAGCGTCCGCTGACCCCATGCTCTGGGTCTGAGTCTGCGTCTGCGTCTGGCTGGCGGATGCAATCGCCGCTTCCGCATCAAGCGGCATCACCGTCACCCTGACTTCCATCTCCTGCGCACCGCTGCCCAGCACCACGCCGCGCAGGGGCGTGACATCTGAAAAATCGCGCCCCCATCCGAGGGTGATGAATTCGGTGTCGGCAAGCTTGCCGTTGGTCGGGTCGAAATCGACCCAGCCGAATTCCGGGCAGTAGGCCGACACCCAGGCGTGCGAGGCGTCGGCGCCGATCAGGCGCGGCTGGCCGGCCGGCGGGTGGGTGAGGATGTAACCGCTGACGTAGCGCGCCGGCAGGCCGACCGAGCGCAGGCAACTGATCATCAGGTGGGCGAAGTCCTGGCACACGCCGCGTTTGTTTTCGATGATTTCCAGCACCGGCGTGGTCAGCGTGGTGGCGGCGGGGTCGAACACGAAGCCGGTGTGAATGCTGTTGGTCAGGTCGAGCAGGCAGGTGAGCCAGGGGCCGCCTTCGCGCAAGGCGGCCTTGGCAAACTCGGCTGCTTCGGGCAGCACTGGCGCCAGGTTGGAGGCGGCACAAAACTGCGCCAGCTCGAAACGCAGGGCAGGTGTGCCGTCGGCGCACATTTCGCGCACGCTGCGCCAGCCGGGCGATGGTGCGTCGCTGGCCGGCGCATGCGGTTGCACCTCGACCAGCGATTCGGCGTGGATCACCTGCTCGTCGAATCCGCTGTCGTGCGTGAAGCGCGTGACGTGGTTGCCGAAAAAATCTTCCCCTTCCGATTGTTCCGTCGGCGCCGGCGAGATGGTGAGCCGATGCTCGTGCACGGCTTGCCACTCGGTGGCGCGTGGTGTCAGATGCGCGATCTGGCGCGCGCTGCTGACGGCGGACGTGTAGAGATAGCGCGTTTCGTGGATGACGCGATAGCGCGCGGTGGCGGTCATGGTGCGTCCATGACTGCGGGTGAGAGAGGCGTCGCGACAGGTGTCATGGCGATTCAGGAACCGAGCATGGCGCGATTGTGCGCGTCGGCGAGATTGAAAAA
>JANLTL010000074.1:0-8741 GCA_031362905.1 Burkholderiales bacterium
CAGCTGCTGGCCGTTGTCAGGGCACGGGAGCGCGTTACAGTGATCAAGGAAGAGGCCGGCTACTTGTGTACGGAGTTCAGGAGCGGTGGGCTGGGCTTCGTTGACGATGTCGAATTCGCGCTGGATGTCAAAGCCGGCGTGATCCACGTGCGCTCGGCTTCCCGTCTCGGGGTGCGTGACTTTGGGGTCAACCGCGCGCGCATAGAGTCGTTGCGAGCCGCACTCACTGCCGCCTAACCCAGACTGATGCGTACCGAGATGGGTCGCGCAGGCGCGCCGGCTCCGGAGCCCCTCCTCGACCCGTCAGCTGCCTTGACGGACGAGGTGCGCACGGTACCACTCGAGGAGATCGATTCCGCGCGCGCTGGCGCAACGACTGGCACGCCAGACTTTACCAAGCGCATTGCGGCGCCCGGTGCCATTCACGAGGGAGACGACGAGCCCACTCTGCCGTTCGCTCCGCAGGTGGCGCTGCCGCCACCAACCGCCCCGACGCCGGCTATCAGCTTTGATGCCGTCCGGTTGCGCCAATTGCACCGCGGCATGCCCTATACGCTGCTCTTGAGCGTGTTCTCCTGTGTCGCCGTGGCCACCGTACTGGCGGGCCACACCGCTTGGGCGGTACTCGAAGCCTGGCTCGGCGGCGGCTTGCTGTTGGCGGCACTGATGGGCATCGATCACCGTCGCACCCGCATCAGGATCGAAGACCTTGCCGCAATGCGACGTTGGGAATGGCGTCTGGCCAGCGCCTTGCTGCTGCAAGGCGGCCTGTGGCTGCTGCTGTTCGCGGCCACGCCGCTCAATGCTGCTATCGAGCCCACGGCGGTGCAGTTGCTCGCCTTTGCCACCACGTTTACCGCAACCGTCATCTTCGCCACCAGCCTGCGCAGCTTCATGGCACTGGTGCCGTTGACCGCTCTCGGCCAATTCGTCTGGATGGCGCACTTGCAACCGGGGCTTGCCGAACGCATCTTTATTGGTGCGCTCTACGCCGTGGTGCTCCTCACGGGGCTGCTGTCATTCCGGCGTGTGCTGCTCGCCGGTGTCGGAGCGAGCCGTGAGCGGCGCATCCTGATGGCCGAGCAGGCTGCCGTGTTTGACAGCAGCCTGGTCGGCATGGCGCATGTTCGTGCGGGCATCTTGGTGCGCGTCAATCAGGAATTGGCGCGCATTTATGGCATTGCCCAGGCAAAGCTTGAGGGCGGCTCGACTCGTCTGCTGTACCCGGACGAAGCGTCATGGATGCAGGCGGTGGTGGCGGTCCGTACGCGACACCACGGCGACCGCTCTGCCTACGAGCGTACCTACACCCGGCCCGATGGCAAGCGCTGCCATTTGCGCGTGCAGGCGCGCGCGATCGTTGGCAGCGAGCACCTCAGCGACCGCATCTATTCGGTGATCGACATCACCGAAAGCCGCAAAGCGGAGCAAGTACTGGCGGCACGCGAACAGGCCTACCGCTCGCTGGCCGAGACCTATCGCGTCATTACCTCGACCGCGCCGGGGCTGGTGTGGGCCACCGATGCATCGGGGGCCTACACTTTTCTCGGTGAGCGCGGCTGTCTCGACATCTATGGCGTCGCGGCGCCGGAAGCAGCCGGCAAACGCATTTCTGACCTGGTGCGCAACCCGCTGCCCGCGCGCGACCTCGAGGCCTTCAGCCGCATGCTGACAGGTGAGGTGCTGCGCGATCATGTGTGCGAAATTGTTCAATACAGCGGTCGCCACCTGTTCATCAGTACCAGTGGCGGGCCGCTGTATGACGCTGAAGGGCGCATTGCGGGCGCTTGCGGCATTTCGATCGATGTGACGGGGCGCGAGCGCGACGCCGCCGCCCTGCAGCGCGCGCAGCAGATGGTGAGTAGCGCGGTCGAAAGCCTCTCTGATGGATTTGCGTTGTACGGCGCCGATGGCCGCATCAGCCTGTGCAATCGGCGCTTCGCCGAACTGATGGAGCACGGCAAGCCGTTGGAGGACATGATCGGCATGCATATCAGTGACGTGGTGCGCTACCGCCTGCGCCACGGCCAGGTTATCCCGCCTGAATATCTTGGGGACGAGGCAGCGTGGATTGCCGGACGCCTGCGCCATCATCAGGAGGCCAGCGGCGTGCCGAGCCAGTACCAGTTCAGCGATGGCCGTTGGATCCAGAGCACCAAGCGACGCACGCCAGATGGCGGCGTGGTCGGCATCTACACCGACATTACCGCCCTCAAACGCACCGAAGAGGCGGTACGCGTGCTGGCACAGCACGATGCCCTCACCGGCCTGCCCAATCGTCGCCTGCTCGAAGACCGCCTCGCGCAAGCGCTGGCCCGCGCCAAACGCGATTCGTCTCTGGTGGGCTTGCTGCTGATCGACCTGGATGGCTTCAAGCCGGTCAACGACCGCTACGGCCACCGTGCCGGTGATGAAGTGCTGCGCGTCGTGGCGCAACGATTGCGTGACTGCGTGCGCGCGGCGGACACCGTTGCGCGCTTTGGCGGTGACGAGTTTGTGATCGTGCTCGACAGTCTGGCCAATGCGACCGACGCCGGGGCGGTAGCCGCGAAAGTGATTGAAGCGTTGGCGCGACCTGTCGAGCCGGTGTGGATGACGGCACGTGCTGACTTGGCCTTCCAGATTGGCGGCAGCGTCGGCGTAGCTCTCTTTCCGGAAGACGGCATCGAACCAGACAGACTAATGCGCCACGCTGATGCGGCGATGTACCGGGCCAAGGAAGCCGGGCGCGGGCGCTTCGTCTATTATTCCGCGCCCGCCTGAAGTGCCTTCCCGCAGCGCGCACTCGGCCAGTCGCGCCCGCGCAGCAGGGCTTCGAGGAGTTGGCCACACACTGGAGACCACCACATGCTGACCTTGCGCCGCGCCGCTGAACGTGGCCATGCCGACCACGGCTGGCTCAACTCGTATCACTCGTTTTCATTCGCGGATTATCACGACCCCGCGAACATGGGCTTCGGCCCCCTGCGCGTGATCAACGAAGACCGTATCAATCCCGGCACCGGCTTCGGCACCCACGGCCACCGCGACATGGAAATCATCAGTTATGTATTGAGCGGCGAGCTGGCACACAAGGACAGCATGGGCAACGGCTCGGTGATCCGTCCCGGCGACGTACAGCGCATGAGCGCCGGCACCGGTGTGCAGCATTCCGAGTTCAATCACGCGCCCGCAGCCGTCACCCACTTTTTGCAGATCTGGATCGAGCCGGCCCAGCGTGGGATTCCGGCGAGCTATGAAGAAAAGCATTTCGCCGAAAACGAAAAGCGCGGACGCCTGTGTCTGGTCGTGTCTGGCAATGGTGCCGACGGCGCAGTGTTGATTCATCAAGATGCAAGGCTTTACGCCGGTCTGTTCGACGCCGCCGAGAGCGCATCGCTCGCGATCACGCCCGGGCGTCAACTCTACGTCCACATGGCGCGCGGCGCGCTGAGCGCCAACGGCATCGCCCTCGCCCAAGGGGATGCCCTCAAAATGGTGGGCGAGTCCATGCTCAGCATCGGTGCCGGCGCGCAGGCCGAGGTGCTGGTGTTTGACCTCCCCGCATGATCGTCATGCTCCAAGAACCGCTCGTGTCAACGATCTTCGGCAATATGCAGCGAAGAATGGCTTCCACCATGGCTTTCAAGGCCACTCGCCGGCGCGTGCCTGATTGCGCGTCCAGGCATGCGACGCATTGCCGCGGTGCGCGCCCTGGTTTCCGCACTGGTCTGCCATGCTGATCCAGATCGCCATCTTCCTCGCCGCCGCCATCATCGCGGTGCCGCTGTCGCGCAAACTCGGCCTGGGCGCCGTACTCGGCTATCTCGCGGCCGGCATGCTGATCGGCCCCTGGGGCTTCAAATTGATCGACGATGTCCAGGCGATTTTGCATTTGTCCGAATTCGGCGTGATCCTGATGCTGTTCATCATCGGCCTCGAATTGCAGCCCTCGCGCCTCTGGGTGCTGCGCCGGCAGGTGTTTGGTCTGGGTGGCGCGCAAGTATTGATCACCGGCCTCGTGCTGGCCGGCGTGGTGATGGCGCATGGCTGGCGCTGGCAAGCGGCGCTGGTCGCCGGGCTCGGCCTGGCGATGTCATCGACCGCCTTTGTGCTGCAAACCCTGGCGGAGAAAAAGCAACTCACGATGCGCCACGGGCGCGAGAGTTTTGCCATTCTGCTGTTTCAGGATCTGGCCGTCATTCCCCTGCTCGCCGCCCTGCCATTCCTCGCCGCGTCCATGGGCGTAGCGGACAGCACGGCACACGGTAGCGGCTGGCTCGATGCCGCCAAGGCCATCGCCGTGGTCGCGGCGCTGGTGGTGTCGAGCCGCTTTCTGGTGCGGCCCTTGTTTCGCACCGTGTCCACGCTGGGCGGGCGCGAAATCTTCACCGCGACCGCGCTGTTTCTGGTCATCGGTGTCACCCTCTTGATGGAAGTGGCGGGCCTGACCGCTTCGCTCGGCGCCTTTCTCGCCGGCATGCTGCTGGCTGACTCGGAATACCGCCACGAGCTCGAGGCCGACATCGAGCCCTTCAAAGGCCTGCTGCTGGGGCTCTTCTTCATCGCGGTCGGGATGTCGGCCAATCTGGGTCTGATCGCAACAAAACCGCTGGTGATCCTCGGCATCGCGGGCGGCATGATGCTGATCAAGTTCGCCGTGCTTTTTGCGATCGGCCGCATCGCGAAAACCGACTCTTCGAGCGCGCGCAAGCTCGGACTCGCGTTGGCACAGGGCGGCGAATTTGCATTCGTGCTCTTTGGCGTTGCTGCGGGCCTGAAAATCTTTCCGCAGGCTACTGCTGATTTGCTGATTGTTGCGGTCACACTCTCAATGTTGCTCGCGCCCCTCCTGTTTGTGCTCGAAGAACGGGTGTTCGCCCCTCGCTTTGACCGAAGCCCGCAGCGGGCGTTCGACCAGATTGAGCAGCACAGCGGCCACGTGGTGGTGGCCGGCTACGGGCGCGTCGGGCAGATCGTGTCGCGGGTACTGGCGCTCAAAAGCATTCCGTTCACCGCTCTCGAAAAGGATGCAGGTCACGTCGACAACGTACGCAAGTTCGGCGGCAAGCTCTATTTTGGCGACGCCACGCGCCTCGAATTGCTGCATGCTGCCAATACCTCCGACGCACGCCTGTTTGTCCTGGCGATTGACGACCCGGAAGATTCAGTCAAATGCGCTGCCCTCGTGCGCCATCATTTTCCAGGGGTGCCGGTGATCGCCCGCGCGCGCAACCGCACGCATGCTCACCGCCTGATCGACCTCGGCATCACGCGCTTCTACCGCGAGACCTGGCACACCAGCGTGGAGATGGCGCACCAGACGCTGCTGCAATTGGGCATCGCCTCATCGGACGCCGCGATGACCATAGCTCAATTCAAGGATCACGACCTCGCCCTGCTGCGGCGCCAGCAAGCGGTGTATCAGGACCAGGCCAAGCTGATGCAGAGCGCGCGCGAAGCGAGTGAAGAATTGCAATCCCTGTTCGAAAGCGATCGAGAGGAAAAAAAAGCATCATGAACCACGATCACAACGTGCACGCCCACCATGCCCATGCAGCACCTGCAGGGAGTGGCAGCGCACGTGCGCCGCGCCGCTACACCGGCCTCACCCTTGATACCCACGCCCATTGGTATCCCCAGGAGTGGCTCGACATGGTGCTTAGGGAAGGCCCGGCACAAGGGGCACGAATTGAAAACATTGACCATAACGGCCACCCCGGCTACCGTTTCGTCAACGACAAGATCGTCAACGCCTTTAGCGAGGAATTCGTCAGCCTTGATTTGCGCCTGGCCGGCATGGCCCGCACCGGCGTTGATGCGCAAGCCTTGTCGCTTACGACGCCCATGGTCTATTGGGCAACGCCCGCGTTCGGTCTGGCCCTGGCCGAGTGCTACAACGACGTGGCATCGCGCGCGCATCTGGCGCACCCCAAACAATTCGTCGGGCTCGCGCAAATCCCGATGCAGGACCCGGCGCTGGCCCTCAAGGAGTTGGAGCGCGCTGCCAAGCTCCCCGGCATGCGCGGGCTGTATCTGGCCACCAACATCGACGGCAAGGAACTCGACGACAAGAGCTTCTGGGACATCTACGCCAGGTGCGAAGAATTGGGCTGGCCGATCTTTCTGCACCCGGTCTACACCATGGGCGGCGAGCGCTTCAAGCGCTTTTATCTGAAGAACCTGCTCGGCAACCCCTACGACACAGGCGTCGCCGCCACCTGCCTGATCTTCGGCGGCGTGCTCGACCGCTTTCCGAAACTCGAAATCAATCTGCCGCATGCAGGCGGCACACTGCCCATCGTGATTGGCCGGCTCGACCACGGCACCAAACAACGTGCCGAATTGAAGTACATGCCACAGCTGCCGAGTGCTTATCTGCGCCGCTTCACCTACGACACCATCGGTCACGACGACACCATCAATCACAATCTGGTCAAGCTGGTCGGTGCAGACCGCGTACTGCTGGGCAGCGACTACTGCTTTGACATGGGGCTCGATGACCCGGTGGCCACAGTCGAGCGGCTGGTGGACGTGAGCGCTGCGGATCGCGATCTGATTCTGGGCAAGACGGCGGCGCGGTTGCTGCGCATGGAATGAACGCGGAGAGCGCGCAATGAACCGTTTGCTTATTTTTCTTGCGCTCGCTCTCCACGCCGGACTCGGCGCTGCACAAAGCTACCCAGCGCGCCAGATTCTGATGGTGGTGCCCTTGCAAGCGGGGACTGCCGTCGACAACGTCGCGCGCACGCTCGCCCAGCGCATGGCACAAAGCATGGGGCAATCCATCGTCGTCGAGAATCAGGCTGGCGCCGCCGGCCAGATCGGCACTGAGCGCATCGCCAAGTCCGCACCCGACGGCTACACCATCGGCTTCGTCAATGACTCGATCCTGACCATCCTGCCCAACATCAACCCGAAGCTGCCCTACGACCCGCTCAAAGACCTCGCCCCCGTCGCGCGCGTCGCCGGCAACAACTTCGGCATCGCCGTCCCCGCCAACAGCAGCGCGAAAACCCTTGCGGAGTTGCTCGGGCAGGCGCGCGACAAACCCGGCGCCGTCAACTTCAGTTCCGGCGGCAATGGCAGCCCGCAGCACATGGCAATGGAAATGCTCGCTGCCGCCGCTGGCGTAAAGATGACACATGTGCCCTACAAGGGCGCGGCACAGGCGCTCACCGATCTCGTCGGCGGCCAGGTGCAGGTTATCGCGCAAGGACTCGGCGTCATGGTGCCCCAGGCCAAGGCCGGCAAGATTCGCCTGCTCGCCACCACCGGTACCGCCCGCTCACCGCTTACGCCCGACGTACCGACGGTGCGCGAGACAGCCGGGAGTGGTGCCGGGACCAGCACGCTCGCCAGCTTCGAGTTTGCCACCTGGTTTGCCGTGGTATCGCCTGCCGGGACGCCACGAGCCATCATTGATCGCCTCAACAGCGAAATCCTCAAGGCTGCCGCGCTAAGCGAAGTGCGCGACCAGTTGCAGTCAGCCGGCTATGTGATCTACGGCAGCACACCCGAACAACTCACCGCCTCGATCACCGATGGCATCGCCAAGGTGGGCAAGGTCATTCGTGAGGCAAATATCAAGGTGGAGTAAGGCCCGCCGTGAGAGCACAGTGTGGGCAGGACTTGCCGATGGCATAGCGCGAAGATAACTGTTCTTCCGGCGCCACCACCGCACGGCAGTTGAAGCACTCGGCATAGCCCGCCTCGGTCAGTGCCGGCGTCAACGCCACGCGCCGGTCAAACACGAAGCAATGCCCATGAAAGTGGCTCCCACCAACGGTTTCAAAGTACTTCAGGATGCCGCCGTCGAGTTGGTAGACGTTCTCAAAACCCTTCCCTTCCATGTAGAGTGCCGCCTTTTCGCAGCGGATGCCGCCGGTGCAGAAGGTGACCACGGTCTTGTTCCGCAGCGCGTGTGCATCCGACGCGGCGAGCGCATCGATGCGCGGCGGCAACTCGCCGAATGATGCGATCTGCGGGTTGATTGCGCCTTCGAATGTGCCGATCGCGACTTCGAAGCCGTTGCGCGTATCAACCAGGGCGATTTCGCGGCCGGCATCGTCGTGCCCCGCATCGAGCCAGCGTTTGAGGGTCAGCGCATCGACCGCCGGCGCCCGACCACCGCCCGGGCGCACCTGCGGGTGCTTCATGGTGATGATCTCTTTCTTGAGCTTCACCAGCATGCGATTGAAGGGCTGGTGCTCAGACCAGCTTTCTTTCACCGGCAGGCTGGCAAAACGTGCGTCGGCACGCAAGTCATCGAGCATCGCCTTGAGCTTTTCGGGCAGGCCGGCCAGAAACAGGTTGATGCCTTCGGGCGCGAGCAGCACCGTGCCCTTGAGCCCTGCCGCGGTACAGGCTGTCCGCAAGCGCTCACGCAAGACGTGCAAGTCGTCGATCTCGACAAAGCGATAGGCGGAGACATTGAGAAAGCGCATGGCTACAATTATAGGAGGGGGTCACAAGCGCTCGTGCCGACAGACAATGGGTTCACGCGTGTGGTGCCCCGCATGTCTTGCGGGTAGCCGTGCAGGGCCCAGGCGGAGTCTGATCCGAAACGCAAGATGGCCAGGATGCGCGGTAGGGCAATGAAACCAGGGGAGACGCCAACGATGACCACACACACCATCCCCGCCTATACCGATCTGCCAGTCATCGACGAGACCGGCGAACACCATGCTTGGACCACCTTCGGCCAGCACGACGAACTGGGCACGATGAACTTCATCGGCGCCGAAGAAGTGCGAAGCGGG
>JANLTL010000140.1:0-2341 GCA_031362905.1 Burkholderiales bacterium
CGAGGCCGCGATACCACGCAAAAAAACCAAGATACTGGCTGAACACCGCCACGTAGACAAAGCCGGCCCAGGCGCTCCACGGCACCACGCTGAAGTTGGTGCGCGACGCCCCTGCGGCGGTGATCGGCAGCAGGATCGGCACGCTGATCAACAGCGCCCAACTGATGGTTTGCCAACCCCCAAGTTCGCGCGTCACGCGTGCGCCAGCCGCATAGCCGATGCCGCCCAGTATCACTGCGGCCAGCAAAGCGAAATCGGCGAGATGCAATGCGCCCGCACCCATGGTCATGGCAAACGCCACCACCAGCGCGCTGCCGACCACGCTCGCGATCCAGAACGCGCGCGACGGGCGCTCGTGGTTGATGAAGGTCGCCGCAATCACAGTGGCCAATGGCAGCAAACCCACCACGATGGCGCCATGTGATGACGGCACGTAACGCATCGCCCACGAGGTGAAAATTGGAAATCCGAACACCACGCCGCCGGCGGCGACCGCCAGCCAGATCCACGCTGCCCCGCGCGGAAACGGCTGGCGCGTGACGATCAGCGCAATCGCGGCCAGGTGTGCTGCCACCACCGAGCGCCCCAGGCCGACAAACATCGGATCGAGCGTCTGCACGGCAATACGCGTGGCCGGCAGGCTGCCACTGAAGATCAGCACGCCAAGGAAACCGAGTAACAGGCCCTGGTGTTCACGGCTCCAGCGCGCGCCGCTCAAAACGACCACTCTTCTTCGAGCCGGTCGCCCTTTGCAATGCTGGATCCAAACCCCGAAAGCGTGATCATGTTCTGACCAAACAAAACGCCATCCGGGCCGCCGCGATACTGCGCGAGGATATCGAGAGGGTTGTCACCGCGTTCCCCGCTGGCCTGGTCGATCGACGGGATCGGACAGCGCGGGCAAGGTTTGACTGCGCGCAGGGTATAGGCGGCAGAGCGCAATTCGGCGACGCGGTCTTCGTCGTGCGGCCCGACATCGTCGATCACGATGTTGGGGCGAAAGCGGTCCATCGGGATCGCGACGCGGCCCGCTTCGATCAAACGCTCATTGAGTTTGTGGAGTGATGCCAGCGAAATGGTAAGCAGCGGGTAGCCATCCGAAAAGCGGTTCTGCGCTTCCACTTCGCCGGTGCGCTGCCGGTTCGAGAGGCGTTTGTGCGCAGGGTCGAAGCGCACCAGCCGCGCCTTGGCACGCAAGAAATCCGACAGCCATTCAGCGGCCACATCGCCTTCATCGAAGGCGTCGCAGGCGTGGTTCCACACCGTGACATGGCGATCGGGGCTGCGCAAGGCGAAGTCGGCGATCGGCACGTGCAGGGCCGGCATGCCAGGAGCCGCTCCCACCAAGGCTTTGCGGCCATCCCCGGTTTGCACCGTGTCCTGCACGGATGATTTAATCAGTGCCATCCGCGGATATTCGCGCTGGGTCAAAAACTGGCCGGCCGGCGTCACGATCATCCACTCGCGGTCGCCAACGCCATCGCGCTCCAGCCCGGCCTGGCCGAGCGTGGCGGCATCGAGGGTCCATCCCGCGCAACTCTTGATCGGATACAGATGTAACGAAGCGATACGTGCCATTGCTGCTGATACTTTCGGTGGGTTCGGTGGGGATTGTTAGCTGGGGAACGCGCCGGCGGGGAGTGATATGCCCGGCATGGCCACGATGTCGGTCGCAGCCGGGTCTATCCCGCTTTGCACCAGCAGTGCCGTCACCTGGCCGGGAACGTGGGTCTGGTGATTGAAAAAGTGCGTCAACACGATCCAGCCCGTCATCTGTATCGACGCACCCGCGATGTTGCGGTAGGCAAACGGCGCCGCCAGCATGCGATTTTGTCAGCAGTGCGCATACACGAAAAACCTTCAAGCAATGGCGCAGACCGTCGCACCGGCGGCTGCGGCCAGCACACCCGGCGCGACCGCAAAGCCGGTGTTGGGGTGGCCGGCGGCGGGGTAGATCACTGCAAAGCGCAGCAGCGATTCATCGAGCAAGGTGATCGGCGGATTGAGGTGGCCGAGCGGCGCCACACCGCCAATGGTGAAACCGGTGCGCTCCTTGACGAATGAAGCCGTGGCCTTGCCGATGCCTTCACCGATTTGGGCGACCACGCGTGTTTCGTTGACGCGGTTGGCGCCGCTGGCGATCACCAGCACGACACGGTCACTAGTCGTGGCACGGAAGATCACCGACTTGGCGATCTGCGCTACGTCTATACCGAGCACATCGGCAGCGGCTTGCGACGAGTGGGTCGGCTCGGCGTGCACGATGATCTCGGTGGCGATGCCGGCCGCAGCCAGTGCCGCAGTGACGCGCTGGACGCTCGGATTGGCGAGGATCGCGGCG
>JANLTL010000147.1:0-3365 GCA_031362905.1 Burkholderiales bacterium
TTTCAGAGGAATGGCGAATTGGTATTTGAGCATGGCTCTCCTCCGCACCGCAGGGCCGGGTAAGACAAAAAACCTGGAGACAGGGGCAAATTCCGTTAAGGTAGTGACGCCCTCACCGTAACAAGGCGCTGTCAATCAAGGGAACTGAGATGGGACTGTGGGCCGCCGAGCCCATTTTGCGTGATGGCACCTGTGCCATGGCGGTGCTGTGGCTCTCCGGCCCGGTCGATTACGCGTCGCTGCTGCGCATGTTGTGTCTGGAAACGGCATCGAACCGTTGGGCGGATTTGTTGATGCAGCCGCAGGCAGGTTTGTCAAATGCGGTGCCACTCGACCCAGCCGAATTCGGGGGGCGTGGAATCGATTCAGGACTGCTCCTGATTGTCCATCTCGCGTGCAAGCTCAGCTTCAATGGTCTCAATGCTGGGCAGACTCGATGCGAACTCGCTGGGCAAGGCCCGCGTGAGCTCATAGGCGGTGATACCGATGGGTTTTTGGATGTCGCGCAGCGCATATTCGGCGACGATGCGGTCTTTGGTCTGGCACAGGATGAGGCCGACGGTGGGCGTGTCTTGCGAGTGACGGAGTTGCTCATCGACGATCGAGCAATAAAAATTCATCTTGCCCGCGTATTCTGGTTTGAAGCCGCCTTTCTTCAGATCAACGACGACAAAGCAGCGCAAATGCAGATGGTAAAAAAGAAGATCAACGTAGAACTCGCGGTCACCGACTTCGAGCCGGACCTGGCGGCCCACAAAAGCAAAGCCGCGCCCGAGTTCGAGAAGAAATTTCTGAATATGGGAGAGCAGGCCGGTTTCCAGTTCGCGTTCGCGGAAAGCTTGGTCCAGGGTAAGAAAGTCGAACAGAAAGGGGTCTTTGAGGAGACCTTGAGCGAGCCCGGCGTGAACTTCCGGCAAGGTGGACGCGAAGTTGGTCACGGCCCCGCCCTGGCGCTCGTGCGCGCGGTTTTTGACTTGAACGCTGAGTGTGTCGCGGCTCCACCCTTGCTCCATCACCTGCCGGGCATACCAGAAGCGAGTGGGAAGGTCTTTAACTTTCTCGATAAGAATGACGTGGTGAAACCACGGAATGCCGAATGCCAGTGCAGAGGGCATGACCTGACTTGCGGAGGAATCCAATTGTGCCGCAGCCTGCGGCACAATTGCAGAAATCGTGCGACTGACGCTTTGAATTTGTGCCGCAGGTCGCGGCATTGATGTCGCGCCTGGTTGCTGCAAATTTGGATACTCACGGAAAAAGCGCAGCATGCGCTTGATGTTTCTTTCCGAGAACCCCTTTTCTTCAGGCAGTTCATTCTTCAAATCCACCGCAAGCCGGGGAATGACTCCAGCGCCCCAGCCTTCGCGTTCCTGCCGGGCGGCGATCATGTGGCCGATGTCCCAATACATGAGGATCATCTCCGCATTGACACAGAGCGCGGCCTTGTGCTGCGCCTGCCGGACGCGCACCTTGATGCCGGACAGAAGTTCGCGATAAAGGGTGAGTTCCTTGTTCATCGAAGCAATGAATTTCTCATATACTATACAAAAATATAGTATATGAGAAACCTAAGTTCGTCAAGCTCCAAGCGCAACGGCAACGCGCTCGACGGCTCGCCCTGCCGCGTATTCCACGAAGGCATGAAAGTGCAAATCGCCAATGACGCCATCCTCTATCCGGATGCGTTCGTCACCTGCGACAAAGCCGATCTCGCCACCGGGATGCTGTTCAAAGCGCCTACGCTGGTGATCGAAGTGTTGTCGCCGGCAACCGAAGGCTACGACCGCAGCCAGAAATTCGCCCTCTATCGCCGCCTGCCTTCGCTCAAGGAATACGTGCTGATCAACCCCGACACGCGCCGCGTCGAATCCTTCACGCGCGGCGCGGATGACTTGTTCGTGTTGCATGACATGAGCGAAAGCGATGCTGTGCAGTTTCGCAGCCTCGATATCAGTGTGCCGGTGGCGGCGGTGTTTGCGGGGCTTTGATCGAGGCGGTGCGATGCTGCGCAAGGTGAATGACGGCAGCTTTCTTGTGTCCGTTCACTCCCCCGCCAAGCCGCGAATCTCTTCCAGCCATCATTCTGAAACCGTTGGTGGGAGCGGGTTACAGATGATCTATTCCACGAAACCCTTGATGGAAGCCATTCTTGCAAGATTGCCTGCGAAAAAATTGAATTGACCGGCCCAAGCCACAAGCGGATAATCACTTCCGCAGCTTGTTATTCGTGCCTTGCCGTTGGTTGAATAGCCGCTAAAATACTGTATTAGATTACAGTCAAAGAATCGGGAGATCACATGGCCGTCCGCGAAATCACCTTCGCCCCCGACAAAGCGCTCGAATCTGTCCTGTATATCGCAGCGCGCCTCGCCGAGCCGACCATTCATGAAGTGCTGAAAATCCGCTACTTCGCGGACAAGCTGCATCTGGCCGAATATGGTTTCCTCGCCAGCGGCGACGAGTATGTGGCAATGAAATTTGGCCCAGTGGCGTCCAGCACCTACAACCTCCTTAAAGCCGCACGGGGCGATCAATCGGGCTGGATTCATCCGCAGTTTGCCGACTTGGTAAGAGACAGTCTTGCCGTCGATACGGATCACAAATCACTGGTAGTGCTGCGCGCGGCCGACCTGAGCCGCCTTTCACCCGCAGACATCGCGTGCCTCGATCAGGCCATCCTGCAATACGGCAACATGGGATTCGACGACCGCACCGAACTCAGCCACGATGCCGCCTGGCAAGAAGCCTGGGATGCCGCTACCGAAGATGAAGTCGGCGCCAGCCCGATGCAAATCGAAACCATTGCCCGCACTTTGCCCAACGCGCAAGACCTGATCGAACATCTGCACGCCTGACCGGCCCGACCACGGGTTGAGAAACGGGTTGGTCAAATAAGCATGACGCTCGGCCAGGCATTCCCACCGGGGCTGGCGGCGGCGTCGATCCGGCGCCAACTGCGCCCCGGCGCCGTCATCAAGCTGAGGCGCGTAATGGGAGACGGGCAAATCCACGAGAAGCGCTTCGTCATTGTCCATGTGGACGAGCGAACGGTGACCTGTGTCATCAATTCCGTCATCAGCGCCTTCCTGCAAGCGCGCCCCGCGATGCTGCGTTGCCAGGTTGCCATGCCAGCCGTAGCGCATCCGTTCATGGAGCACGACTCGCACGTCGATTGCAGCCGCACGCATGCTTATGCGACGACTGACGTTATGCGTGATCTGGTCAAAGAACCGGGATGGGTGCTTGGCGTGATCGCGGCTGAGTTGCGCGAGGAGATGTTGGCAGCGCTGAAATTCTCGCCGGTGCTGTCTGCGCATGAGGTGCAACTGTTGTGTGCTTCGCTGGGGCGATCGGCTAATGAATAG
>JANLTL010000162.1:0-2706 GCA_031362905.1 Burkholderiales bacterium
GCACGGCCACGCGCTTGAGTCCGGGCTGAATGTCAAGCAGCATGCCGAGCAGCTTCGTGATGGTGTCGCCCGGCATGTTCGAGCCGCCGGTGATATTGCCGCCGGGGCGCGCAAGACTCTTGACAAAACCGTTCGCGATCGGATCGCCCGGGGTGCCCATCACGATGGGAATTGTCGTCGTGGCCTGTTGTGCGGCCCGCACGCTTTGCGAGGCTGCGGCGACGATGGCATCAACCTTCAGTTGCACCAGTTCTGCCGCCAGGCCCGGCAGGCGCTCGGGATTGCCTTCGGCGGAGCGCCACTCGATGATCAGGTTCTTGCCCTCAACATAGCCGAGTTCGCGCATGGTGCGCGGAAAAGCGCCAAAGAAGTCGGACTCGAGCGGCCCGATCGGGCGCGGCGCAAGAAAGCCAACGCGCCAGATTTTTCCCGCCGCTGTTGCGGGCGATGTGCCGGGCTGCTGCGCGAACGCGGCGAACGGCGCGGCAAGTGCGCCCGCGCCAAACGCTGTGAGGAGTGTGCGGCGGCGAATCATCTGAATTCCTCTCAAACAAACGTTGAAGAATGGCTCCCACCATGGCTCACAGGCCGATGGCCTGGCGCGCTCGCTGTCTGCGCAAGCCGATGGTTCATTCAATTACCCGCTCCGCAGTAATCAACAACGCATGCGGAATCTTCAGCCCCAGCGCCTTTGCGGTCTTGCCGTTGATCACCAGTTCAAACCGGGTCGGCTGCTCCACCGGCAGGTCAGCCGGTTTGGTGCCCCTGAGAATCTTGTCCACATAGAGCGCCAGACGCCCGTAGTTGTGCGCGAGATTGCTGCCGTAACTCATCAGCCAACCGGCCTCGGGGAGAATCGTGTCGGCGCCCATCGAGGGCAGGCGGTATTTGGCAGCGAGTGCGGCGATCTGGTTGCGTTGCTGGTTGAACAGCGGGTTGAGCGCAGCGATCATGGCACCCGCCTTGTGCTTGCGCATCTGCACAAACGCGGCGTCGATCTCCGGCGGCGTGGCCGCCTCCACGGGCACAATCCGCACGCCGAGCTTACGGCCTGCGCTTGCGGTGGTCTCGACCGCCATCTTCGCAGTGGCACTGGCGGGATTGATCAGCAGCGCCACGGTGGTCAGCTTGGGTACGATGGCGCGCAGCATCTCCAGCCGCTTGGGCCCAAGCTCGCCGGCCAGAGTGAGGATGCCGGTGACATTGCCGCCAGGGCGTGCCAGACTTTTGATCAAGCCGCTGGCCACCGGGTCGGTGCTGGTGGTCATGACGATGGGGATGGTTGAGGTGGCCTGTTGCAATGCCAGCGCAGAATTGGTGGCGAAGCCGAGCAGGACATCGGGTTTCGTACCAGCCAACTCGACCGCGAGACCCGGCAGGCGTTTGCCGTCGCCTTCCGCAAAGCGCCAATCGATCGCGAGATTGCGGCCCTCCACATAGCCGAGCGCCCGCAGGCCGAGCGCGAAGCCGCCGTATTGATCGGGGTCCATGACGCTCGCGCGATTGGTCAGCGCCAGCACGCCGAGGCGCCAGATTTTTCCTGGCACTCCCGCAGGTGTCGCTGGAGCGTTAGGCTGTTGCGCGAGAGCCGCGAACGGTGCGAACGGTGCGGTGAGTACCCACGCGCCGGCAGAGCCAATCAGTTTGCGGCGCAGGTTCATTCAATCACCCGCTCGGCCTGCAACAGCACCACTGGCGGCACCGTGATGCCGAGCGCCTTGGCGGTTTTCAGGTTGATCACCAGTTCCCACCTGAGCGGCTGCTCGACCGGCAGATCGGCCGGCTTTCTGCCCTTGAAAATCTTGTCGACGAACAGCGCTGCCTGACGGTAGTACTCGGTGTCGCTGGGGCCGTAGCTCATCAGCCCGCCGGCATCGGCATTGGCCGGCAGCGCAAACATCGACGGCAGGCGGTGCTTTAACGCCAGCGCGGTGATCTGCGCACGCAGGCCAAAACTGAAAGCGGTCGAGGCCACCAGCACGGCGCCGGCACGCGCCTTGACGGCGGCCTCGAACGCAGCGGGCAGCGCCTCGGCTGTGCCCGCAGAAAAATCGAGCAACTGCACACCCAATTGGCGCGCCGCGAGCACGGCAGCGTCGAGTTGCAGTTTGCCGCCGGAGGAATTGATAAATGCGATGCGCGCCACCTTGGGCGTCATTTCGTGCAGCAGTTGCAGCCGCTTGCCCATCGATTCCTCGATCTGGATGTTGATGCCGGTGAGATTGCCGCCTGGCTGCCGCAGGCTGGTGACGAACCCCTGGGCCACCGGGTCGCTGATGGGGCACATCACGATCGGAATGCTGCGCGTGGCCTTTTGAGCAGCGGCAACCGCGACGGCGGTGGAGGCGACGATCACATCCACCTCCTGGCGCACCAGATCGGCGGCGAGGGCGTCGTAGGGTGCGCCTTCCTTCTCCGGCGCGCGGATCACGTATTGCACGTTCTTGCCTTCGACATAGCCGAGCTCGCGCATGCGCTGCATAAATGCATCCCACTGGAACTGGCGCGGTGCCATCAGGCCGCCAGGCAGGATGCCGACGCGCCAGACTTTGGCGGCGGGCTGGGCCAGTGAGGGCAAGGCGTGGGCCAGGGCGGCACTGCCGAGCGCTGTAGTGAGGGCGGTGAGGAAGGTGCGGCGGTGAGTCATGTGAATCTCTCTTCGAACAACGTTGAAGAATGGCTTGTGCTAAGGGTTTGACGGCGATG
>JANLTL010000181.1:0-2207 GCA_031362905.1 Burkholderiales bacterium
TGGTGATTCTGGTGATGACCGGCATCTACCTGGTGCTCGGCTGCGTGCTTGAGAGCATCTCCATGATCCTCTTGACGGTACCGGTGTTCTTCCCGCTGGTCGGGTACCTTGGCTACGATCCGGTCTGGTTCGGCATCTACATCGTCTGCGTGGTCGAGATCAGCCTGATCACGCCGCCGGTCGGCATGAACGTGTTCGTGCTCGGCAATGTCCTGCGTGACGTGCCGCTGGCCACCATTTTTCGCGGCGTCACGCCGTTCATCGTGGCCGACGTGGTACGTCTCGCGGTGCTGATTGCGTTTCCCTCCATCGTGCTGCTGCTGCCGCGCCTGCTGTTCAAGTAAATCCGACTGCACCCAGTCAAACCAACCGGAGTTCATTATGCGTATCTGCCGCTTCAATTCCAACTGCCTGGGCATCGTCGAAGGCGATGAAGTGCTCGACGTCAGCGCCGCGCTCGAGGTGATCCCGGCGCAGCGCTACCCGCTGCCGACCCACGACCTGATGATCGCGCATTTCGACCAGGTGCTGGCGCGCGCCAGGGAGCTGGCGCCCGGCGCCAAACGGCTCAAGCTCGCGTCGCTCAAGCTTGATTCGCCGGTGGCCAACCCGGGCAAGATCATCAATGCACCGGTCAACTACCAGGCGCACATCGACGAGGCGCAAACCGACAAGGTGCTCGCGCAGGGAACGGCGGGCCGCAAAAGCATGTTCATTGGCGACTGGGGCCTGTTCCTCAAGGCCAATAGCGCGCTGGTCGGGTGCGGCAGTGAAATGATGCTGCGCATGCCCGAACGCCGCAGTGACCACGAGGTCGAACTCGCAATAGTCATCGGCAAGACCGCGAGTTTCGTGCGTCGCGAGGACGCGCTCGCTTGCATCGCCGGCTACGCCATCGGCCTGGACATGAGCGTGCGCGGGCCCGAAGATCGCAGTTTCCGCAAGTCGCTCGACACCTACGCCGTGGTCGGGCCGTGGCTGGTGACACCCGACGAGATTCCCGACCCGAACAATCTGGAACTCTCGATCACGGTCAACGGCGAAGCGCGGCAGCGCTCGAACACCAGCCGCCTGGTGTTCGACGTGCAAAAGCTGATTGTCTATGCCTCGGCCTGGTACACCCTGCACCCGGGCGACATCATCCTGACCGGAACCCCTGAGGGCGTCGGCCCGGTGTTGCCGGGCGACTTGATGCATGCCCAGATCGAGGGTGTGGGCGCGTTCGACATGCGCGTGGCCGCGCAATACACGACATGACGCCGGGCGCCGCGCCGCTGCTGGTGGCCGGCGGCGGCATCGGCGGGCTCACCGCCGCGCTGGCGCTGGCGCGGCGCGGCTGCCAGGTGCGGGTTCTCGAGCAAGCCGCCGCCTTCGGTGAAATCGGCGCCGGGATCCAACTCGCCCCCAACGCTTCGCGCGCGCTCGATGCGCTCGGCGTGCTCGATCCGGTCCTCGCCAACGCTGTGTTTCCCGACTATGCGGTGATGATCGACGCACGTGACGGCAAAGAGATCACGCGCATATCCCTGGGCCCGGCCTTTTTGCAGCGCTACGGCTACCGCTACATGGTGGTGCACCGGCAGGATCTGCTCGCGGCTTTGTTGGCGGCGTGCCGGCGTGAGGCGGCGATAACCTTGTTGACCGGCAAGCCGGTGGGCGCGGTTCGCCAGAGCCATGACGGGGTCGAGGTCGATTGCGCGGACGGCACGCGCGAGGCCGGCGCAGCCCTGGTCGGCGCCGACGGCGTCTGGTCGGGCGTGCGTGCCCAGCTGATCGGCGATGGCGCGCCGCGCGCCTCCGGCCACGTTTGTTACCGCGGCACGGTGCCGATGGCAAAGATCCCCGATCACAGCTACGCCAATGCGATGGCGCTGTGGGTCGGCGACGGCATGCACCTGGTGCAGTACCCGGTGCGGCGCGGTGAATTGATGAACAACGTAGCGGTGATCGACAGCCTGAAGTTCCAGCGTGGCGAAGCCGACTATGGCGACTGGAGCGAGGTCGAATCCCGATTCACCGAAGCCATGCCGCGGGTGCGCGACATGCTCGGTTTCATGGACCGCGAGCGCAACTGGCTGCTGCACGACCGTGATCCGGCCAACAACTGGACCCATGGACGCATCACGTTGCTCGGCGACGCGGCGCATGCGACGTTGCAGAACATGGCGCAGGGCGCCTGCATGGCGATCGAAGACGCCGTCTGCCTG
>JANLTL010000570.1:0-2719 GCA_031362905.1 Burkholderiales bacterium
GTTTTGGCCGGGCGCACCTTGCCGGCCACCGCACCGGGGAACTGCACTTGCGGCTGCACCCCGAAGCCGGCCTTGTTGAACAGGTCCCACATGTCTTCGCGTTCCATCTTCATCGCGAGTTTCGCGGTGCCGACATTGCTCGATTTTTGCAGGACCTCGGCCACGGTGAGCGCGCCATGCGGATGCGCATCGGTGATGGTGGATGAGCCGATGGTGAAGCGGCCTGGTGCAGTCTGGATCACCGTATCGGGCCGTACCTTGGCGAGGTCGAGCGCCAGTGCGACGGTGAAAGGCTTGATCGTCGAACCCGGCTCAAATGTGTCGGTGAGCACGCGGTTGCGCAACTGCGCGCCCGTCAGTGCTGCGCGATTGTTCGGATTGAAGGCCGGCAGATTGGCGAGTGCCAGTACTTCACCGCTTCGTGCATCAAGCACGACAATGCCGCCGGCCTTGGCCTTGTGGGTTTCAACCGCCTGCTTCAACTGACTGAATGCCAGGTATTGAATCTTGCTGTCGATGGAGAGCACGAGATCCTTGCCTTCGCGCGGGGCGGTGACGCTGGCGACGTCTTCGACAATGTTGCCGCGCCGGTCTTTGATCACGCGGCGGCTACCGGCCTTTCCAGAAAGAGTGGCCTGATGTGCAAGTTCAATGCCCTCTTGCCCGGCCTCATCGACGCCGGTGAAACCGAGCACATGCGCGGCCACTTCACCGGCTGGATAGTAACGCCGGTATTCGCGCTGCTGATGGATGCCGGGAATGTTGAGCAGGATGACGCGCTCGGCTTGCTGGGGCGGCAGCTGACGTTTGAGAAAGACAAATTCGCGGTTGTCATCGGCGAGCTTGTTGTCGAGTTCCTCGAGCGGTAGTTGCAGCACCGCAGCGAGTTCGCGCAGTTGATCGCGCGTCGCCTTCACGTCTTCGGGGATCGCCCACACCGAACGCACCGGTGTCGATGCCGCGAGGATTTCACCGTGCCGGTCGGTAATGTTGCCGCGGTTTGCGCTGATCTCGATCACGCGACTGTAGCGGCTTTCACCCTTTTGCTGCAGGAAGTCGTTGTGCCAGCCCTGCAAAAATAGTGCGCGTGCGATTAGCGCCATGAAGCCGGCGAACAAAAGACCCAGCATCATGCGCGAGCGCCAGAGTGGCAGGCGCAGTTGCAACACCGGGTTGGTGGCGTTCACTGCGTAGCTCCGGTGGATTTTTGCTGTGGCGCGGTCGGCGGGGTATTCGTCTGGGGATGCACAAACTGCGTGCGCGCGGCGTCTGGTGTTCGCATCCCCAACTGCTTGCTGGCTATACCCTCGACGAGCGCGTGCTTGGCCCAGGTTGATTGCTCCAGCTGCAACTGGCCCCATTCGACTTCGATGCGCCTTTGTTCAGCCTGACCGTTTTCGAGCGCGATAAACAGCTTGCGCGAGCGATGCGTTGATGCGACGGTCGCAAGTGCGCTCACCAGCAGCAGCGCGATCAGGATGAAGTTGAGTTTGCCCATCACGTTGCGCGCGCTGCCGTTCTTTCGGCGATTCTTTCGGCGGTTCTCTCTACGGTTCTCTCGATCACGCGCAGGGTGGCGCTTCGCGCGCGCGGATTGCGTGCCACTTCTTCCGCACTGGGTCTGGTGGCTTTGCCCACAATGCGAAAGTGCGCCTTCGGAAGTTGGTCTGCGCGCAAAGGCACGCGCTTGGGCGGCTGCGCTGGCTGCGCGCGCGCGCGCATCGCCAGCTTGACGATGCGGTCTTCGAGCGAGTGAAAACTGATCACCGCCAGACGCCCATGAACGAGCAACCGGTCCATTGCCAGGTTCACCCCTGCCTGCAGTTCTTCAAGCTCCTGATTGACGTGAATCCGTAGAGCCTGAAAGGTGCGAGTGGCCGGATCCTGCCCCGGCTCTGGCCGTTGGCGGAACGCGCGGTGGACGTCCGCAACGAGGGCGGCAAGCTGCCCAGTGGTGCGAAGGGGGTCTGCCGCGCGGCGAGCCACAATCGCTTGTGCAATCTGAAAAGCATGCCGTTCTTCCCCATAATTTTTCAACGCCTCCCTTATTTGTTGCTCCGTTGCACGCGCCAGCCACTCTGCCGCCGTGATGCCCTGCGTGGTGTCCATGCGCATGTCGAGCGGGCCATCACGCCGGAACGAGAAGCCACGTTCGGCCATATCGATCTGCGGCGACGACACGCCAACATCCATCAGTACGCCATCGACTGCACCCACTCCACGCTCATCGAGTACTCGATCCAGCGCGGCAAAACCCGCATGCACGCATTCAAAGCGCACCCCATCGATTGCATCGCCCAGCGCTATTGCGGCGCGCACGGCATCCGGGTCTTTGTCGAGCGCAATCAGCCGCGCGCGCCCTGCGCCCCGAGGTAAAGAGCCGGACGGCAGCGCTTGCGATGCGCCAGACACTCCGTTTGCAGTGGGTTGCGCCGCCTGCGCGAGGCGCTGTGCAATCAGCCGGCTGTGCCCTCCTCGTCCAAACGTGCAGTCGACCATGATTCCATCGGCTTTGAAGGGAAGCGCATCAACGGCTTCGTGCAACAAGACCGTGATGTGTTGGGGAACGTCATTCACGCCGGCCTAGAAGGAGTAGTTCTGCAGTGCGGGCGGCAGGCCGGCCGCGATGGTGTCGGTCTCGTGTTGCGCAACCGTGGCAGCATTCCAAATTTCAAAATGGCTGCCCATGCCCATCATGGTCACGTCGCGGGTAAGCTTG